>JAGYLW010000197.1 GCA_018400915.1 Fidelibacterota bacterium | reverse complement strand
CCTGTCGAAATTAGCGTTGGTGATCGTGGTAAAAAGCGCTTCAAAAACGAATTTATCCGCCTTCTCAATGATGATATGCTTTTTTCTTGCGTGATCTGCCAGAAAAGACACGCCCTTTGAAATATAGATCAGCAGGTCCTGCAGGTTCGCCACGTCATCCTTTTTCCCGCAGACACCGACCACCGTACAGCCTTTGTTCCTTGCGGTTTCCTGGCATTGAAAACAAAACATGCTCATCGTATTCTCCTTTTTTTACACACGGGACCTTCTGCCCGCCGGAGTCTATGATTTTTCTGTCAGAATATTACGGAGATGTGTTATATTAAGCAGTAACATATGGTACCGTATTTTAAAAAAGTTACGCCATGTACATTTATGAGAAACTGACACGGAATGCGCTTTTCCGCAGCCTGGACGCAGCGACGGTCAGACAGCTGCTGGAAGCGATCAGTTATCACCGGAAACACTTCAGGAAGCACGAGGTCATCGCCCGGGAAGGCGACACCGTCACGGGCCTGCTTTTCCTGCTCAGGGGAAGCCTCCACGCTGAAATGATCAGTGCTTCCGGAAAGGTCCTGAAGATCGAGGATATCCGCCGGGACCATTCCCCGGCACCGGCTTTTCTCTTTGGGCCGGACAATCATTACCCGGTACATATTGTTGCGGATTGTGATTCCGAAGGCGTTTTTTTTAAAAAACAAGCGTTGCTCCGTCTGATAATAATGAACGAAACGGTACTGAAAAACTTCCTGGATATGATATCTGCCCAGGCACAATTCCTTTCCGGAAGGATCCGCTTTCTGGTGATGCAGGGGATCAAAGGCAAGATCGCGCAGTACCTTTTGATCCGGGCGGACAGGGTACGCAGGGACGATATTCAGGTGGTCTGTTCACATACCGAGCTTTCGGAGCTTTTCGGGGTCACCCGGCCGTCGCTGACCCGCGCCCTGCGGGAAATGCATCTGGAGGGAGTGCTTTCGGTCGAGGGCAGGAATATCACGATCCGGAATAAAAGCGCCTTGCGGGAATACCTCGGTTAGACGGGGTTTTTGCGGAGAGATCCTGCCGTTCTATCTGAAATTTCTCAGAGGAGGGTCCCGCCTGTCC
>JAGYLW010000196.1 GCA_018400915.1 Fidelibacterota bacterium | reverse complement strand
AAACGGCATTGCTTCCGGCAAAGGCGGGCCTTCCCCGGGAACCGGCGTCTTATCCGGCGCCGCCTGAAGCGTGTTTTTACTTTCAACTCACCCGACAGCGATGTAATTTACCGTATGTTCGGCATCAAACAAATTCACCGCTACGTCTTCCGCGAGCACATTTTCCCCTTTATCGGGGCGCTCTTCGTCTTTTCCTTCATTTTCCTGGTGCAGTACCTGATCTCGCAGATCGACAAGCTGGTAGGCAAGGATCTCGGCATTATGGTGATCTCGGAATTCATGATCCTGAGCCTGGCGCCGATCTTTGCCGAAGTGGTGCCGGTGGCGGTCTTTATCGCCGTTCTGATGGCGTTCGGGCGTTTCGGGGAGGATAACGAGATCACGGCCTGGCGCGCCTCCGGGATCAACTTCTCGAAGATCCTGTCGGCCGCCCTGGCCTTTGCTGCGGTGATCATGGTGGCGATGCTGTTTTACAATAACAATATTCTGCCCGATGCCAACCATAAATACAAGCTGCTCCGGCAGGATATCGCCTACAAGCATCCGGATATCAATTTCGACGCGGGATATTTCCTGGACGATATTCCCGACTACCGCATCCTGATACGCCGGAAGCAGGATGACATGCTCTATGACATCCTCGTCTATCATGACACCCGGGACGTGCAGGAAACGATCTGGGCGAAGCGCGGAAAGCTGGAGATCATCGGCAACAAGGTGATCCTGGACCTGGAGGACGGCGAATACCACGAATTTCTGCAGGACGGATCCGAGGAATACCGGCGCTCGCGTTTTAAGAAGTACCGCATCACCGTGTCGGTGAGGAACCTTGAGCTGCGGCGGCGCGACTCCAAGTACCGCAGCGACCGGGAAATGTCCATTACCGACATGGTCAAAAAGCTCGACGAGTACCGGGACCTGTACGCAAAGTCCCATGGCAATATCCTGAAGAACATGGCCGGGGCGGGGCTTGACACGGCGGGGGTCGATCCGCGGGCGGGACTGCGGATCCTTGACGAGTCCGTACAGACCCTGGAGGATTCCAGCGCCGCGGCATCCCTGTCGAACGAGGACAAAAGGGCCCTGCGCACCCGCCTGCAGGAACTGGAAAACGCCCG
>JAGYLW010000195.1 GCA_018400915.1 Fidelibacterota bacterium | reverse complement strand
GCCCCGGAGCGACTTCATCCTCCGCGATAACTACCAGGGCGCCCAGGGGCAGGTACTGCTGGAGAACCTATCCTCCGGGGCTGACGACTATGTGTGGGACCTGGGCAACGGGGAGACCTCCCGGGAGGCCAGCCCCGTGGTGCAGTATGAAGAAAGCGGCATCTATGTGATCCGTCTGACGGCCTATAACCAGTACGGCTGCCCGGACACCTCTATGACCGAATACGCGCTGCTGTTCAGGGGCCTGTATGTGCCCAATGCCTTTGTTCCGGGCTCCGATGAGCCGGAGTTGCGTCAGTTCATCCCCTCGGGCATCAATTTGAAGCGTTACTCCCTGCAGATCATGAACCTGTGGGGATCGGAGATCTGGTCCACGGGCAAGCTGACCCCCGAAGGTTCACCGGCCGAGGGATGGGACGGTACCTACCGGGGTGAGGATGTTCCGGCCGGGACCTACATCTGGAAGATCAGCGCCGAGTTTGAGGATGGGGAGATCTGGGAAGGTATGGACGATGGCCATGGGAAGAAGCGGCGCTCGGGGACCGTCACGCTGATCCGGTGACCTTATTTTCCCCAGTTCTCCCTGTCCAGGCTCCGGTAATGAATTGCTTCCGAGAGGTGTTCATAGCTGATCGCAGGGACGTTATCGAGGTCGGCGATGGTTCGGGAAACCTTCAGTATACGGTCGTAGGCACGGGCTGATAAATTAAGCCTGTTAATGGCGGATTTCAGGAGTGTCCTTCCGGTGTTGTCAAGGGGGCAGACCTTTCGTAGGATTCTGGAGCTCATTTGTGCATTGCAGAATATGTTTTCATAGGCCACGAACCTCGTTTCCTGTATTTTACGTGCCTTGATAACTCTTTCCCGTATGGTTTCGCTGTTCTCGGATGCTTCATAATTGATCAGTTCCCTGACCTTTACCGGCACCACTTCAATATGAATATCGATGCGGTCAAGCAGGGGACCGGATATTTTATTCAGGTATTTTTGCACCTTACCCGCTTCACAGGTACATTCCTGGGAGGGATGATTATAAAAGCCGCACGGGCATGGGTTCATAGCCGCCACCAGCATGATGCTGGCCGGGTAATCCACCGATATGCGGGCCCGTGAAATGGTGATCATCCGTTGTTCAATGGGCTGCCGCATTACTTCCAGTACGGATCGTTTAAA
>JAGYLW010000194.1 GCA_018400915.1 Fidelibacterota bacterium | reverse complement strand
AAAAGCCGTCTACGATCATCTGGACGGAGACGCTTCCCACGGATTCACCGTCGGGATCACCGACGACGTCTCCAAAACCTCCCTTGAGGTCAAGGAAAAGATCAACACCCTTCCCGAAGGGACCTTCACCGCGAAGTTCTGGGGCCTCGGCTCAGACGGTACGGTCGGCGCCAACAAGAATTCCATTAAGATCATCGGCGACAATACCGACATGTACGCGCAGGGTTATTTCCAGTACGATTCGAAGAAATCCGGCGGGATCACCCGCTCCCACCTGCGTTTCGGGAAATCCCCGATCCAGTCCGAATACCTTATCACCAATGCGGACTTTATCGCCTGTCATAATCAGGCGTTCATCGGCCGCTACGATATCCTCGAAGGCATCAAGGAAAACGGCGTCTTTCTACTGAATTCCAACTGGGACAGCGATGAAGTGCTTTTCCAATTCACCCGGGACATGCAGAAAACGATCATCGATAAAAAGCTGAAAGTCTACAACATCAATGCCCTGAAGATCGCGGAGGAAGTCGGCCTCGGCGGACGTATCAACACCGTCATGCAGGCGGCTTTCTTTATTATCTCCGGAGTGCTTCCGAAGAAAGAGGCCATCAAACTGATCAAGGACGCCATTGAAAAGACCTACAAGAAAAAAGGTCAGAAAGTGGTCGAGATGAACTGGAAGGCGGTCGATGCCACGGAAGAGGCCCTGCAGAAGATCGATGTGCCTTCAGATCTGCCGGAAAAAGCTGCGGAACTCCATAAGCTTGTACCGGAGAATGCCGACAAGTTCACAAAGAACGTCATCGAACGCATCATGCGGGAAAAAGGTGACGAGATCCCCGTCTCGGACATGCCCTACGACGGTTATGTCCCCTCGGGAACGACCCAGCTGGAGAAACGCGGCGTGGCCAACCACGTACCGCACTGGATCGCCGACAAGTGCATCCAGTGCAACCAGTGTACTTTCGTTTGTCCGCACGCCGCCATCCGGGCAAAACTCATCGACCCCAAAGACCTGAAAGACGCTCCGGATACCTTTAATGTCCTGGATGTCAAGGGGAAGGATTCGGACAAGAAATTCAGGATCCAGGTCTATGTCGAGGATTGCCAGGGATGCGGCGTCTGCGCCAATGAATGTCCTGTCGATGCGCTTGAAATGACCCCGATCCAGAAAGAACGCGATGCGGGCGAGAATGAGAAC
>JAGYLW010000193.1 GCA_018400915.1 Fidelibacterota bacterium | reverse complement strand
CGCGGACGGTCGCATCATGATCCTTGACAGCGAGAACGGGAAGCTGAAAACCTTTGACAGAAATGGTGAGATGAGTTCACGGGAAATACCACTTCCGCATATCACGGACTTTCATTATGAGAACAATACGCTCCATCTTCTGGGGGCGCGGAAGCTCTACCGCTGTGAAGAAAAAGACATTGAGCTTATTGCGGAAGAAAATGCTCCGCGGAAGATGTTCCAGGGTTTTTATGGGCAGGACGGGGAATTGTTCGTAAAGCACCGGGACGGGACGAGGGTCCTGTCCGCAGGCCGTTTCAGAAAGCCCGGCCTGCCCCCCGTCCGTGTGGAACGGCAGTTGCCGGACAAGGTCATGGTCACGGCCGGAGGCAGTTCCCTGGAACTGACAGTGCGGGACGTGGGTTCCGTCGACTATATCGGCAGCACGCCGGACGGCCTGATGTATATCTATGCCGAATCCGTTGTCCGGCACGTTCCGGTGAAGGCGGACCGCTTTGTCTATGTCATGGACAAAGAAGGTGTCGTACTGGCCCGTATCCGGCTGCCGCGGAATCAGTACGCCTACATTTTCCGGGAATTTGATGTTGCGCCGGACGGGACTTTGTATCACATGCAATCCACGGAGCGCGGGGTCCATATCGTCCGCTGGGAATACGATCCGGAGTACGCCGTGAAGGAAGCGGAATATCCGGAGAGCTTTACGGGGATCCCGCATTTCAACGGCCTGGCCGAAAGCGAACCGGCCGCTGCGGACCCGCCCTTCAATAAAGCGGCCGCGGCTTCGGCGGCCGGGGTAACCCGCAGCGAGGCGCTGGAAATCGCGGATGCGCACGTATGGCACGTCTGGACGGCAACGACGGAAAATATAGGCACGACCTCCACGGTCACGACGCCCTCCTGGGTGCAGGTGGGCGAGAATCAGAGCATTCCCTATAAATGGGGCGGCTGGAACACCATCGCCCAGTTTGACCAGGGGATCGCCGCGGGGAAGCTGGCGGGCGACATCAACACTTCCACGGTGGACTGGGGGAATTCGGTCGGCAACGATTGCTCCGGGTATGTCAGCATTTGCTGGAAAACCAGCCAGAAATACGGGACCAGCACCATCGGGAATGTCTCCACCCCGCTTTCAAGCGTGAACGATCTGCTTCCGGGGGATGCGACGAATAAAGCGGGCAGCCATATCCGGCTCTTTGTGGAATGGACCGCTG
>JAGYLW010000192.1 GCA_018400915.1 Fidelibacterota bacterium | reverse complement strand
AGGATGACCGCGCCGTGTTTTTTCCGGATCATGTGTCCGGAGACATATTTTGTCAGCAGCAGCGGCGCGCGGACATTCACATCCACCACCCGGGACAGGTCCGCTTCGGATATATCCGTAAAGGCACCCACCGGAGCAAAGGCCGCGTTATAGACCAGCAGGGAGACCGGCGGATCTTCCTTTGCCAGGACATCCTTTATCTTCCGGATGTCCGAAAGGTCCAGGGCATGAAAACGCACATCGACCGCATAGTCACTTTTCAGTCTTTCCGCCAGCGCCGCCAGTTTTTCGCGGCGCCGCGCTATGAGCACGAGATCCATCCCGCGTTTGGCCAGCGCTTCGGCAAAAGCCGCCCCCAGTCCTTCGGACGCTCCGGCCACCAGGGCGCGGGGTCCGTATGTTGCTCTCAGATCGATGATCTCCCTCTCCTTATCCCGATAATGCCGTAAAGCAATGTTGATATATAATTATAAGGAATTATCGAGGTAATGTAAACATCATATTGCTGGGTGTCACAAATTTGACGTAGCGTTTTTCCACAACAAGAGTTCCGCATATAAAAGACCCCTCCGGGGAGGGGCCGTTTATTTATCCGCAAAACACGCTTAGACTTTATTTCATTAACACGATCTTCCGGCACTGCAGCGTTTTTCCGGCGCGCATGTTCAGGATATACACCCCCGAGGCCATCCCGGATGCGTTCCAACTAATTTCATGGGTACCGGCGCGCTTGTCGCCGCGGAAAAGTTCAGCCACTCTTTCGCCGGAAGTATTGTATATGCTCAATTCGATCCCGCTGTCCTCCGCCAGACGGTAGACTGCGGTGATCCGCGGATTAAAGGGATTGGGATATACCTTTTCCAGAACAAAATCCTTTAATACATCTGCGTTGCTCCCGATCTCCACATTGACAGAAGCATGCCGCGTGATCTCTCCCCCGAAGCTTACATCCGCCAGCGCATATGCGTACACCTTTCCGGCTTCCACCTGTCTGTCGGTGTATGCATAGCAATGCGGTTCCGTAGAAGTCCCATGACCCGGGATACGTGCAAGGACCTCATCATCGCGGAACAGCAGGAAATGGCTGTTCTCGGTCTCGCTTGCCGTTTCCCAGCAGATCTCCGCTGCGCCGTTCTTTGCTTCGGCGGTAAAATATTTCAGCTCTATGGGCAAAGCGAGATCGCTGGAGGACAGCGGTTCGCTGCTCAGGGTCTCCGAGATGAT
>JAGYLW010000191.1 GCA_018400915.1 Fidelibacterota bacterium | reverse complement strand
GCCTGCGCAATACCCGGTTCGTCAACACCCGGCGTGTAGGCGCCGTCATCGTCAAGGTCGTAGTAGGGGGCGCCGTGTTCGACGGGCCATTCGTCCCAGTCCAGTGCATACTGGTCCATGATCTCCTGGGTCATAGCGGTCGTCACGCTGCTGGGATCCGTGGAGTTCTGTTCCGCGGCATCCTGGATCAGCTGGGAATGGCTCAGGCTTTCATAATCGGGGCGGATCCGGTACACGCGGACGGCGGGATCTGAACGATCTGCCACTTCCACGTTCGAATCGTCGTATTCGCCGCCGGTGATGACCCAGCCCGGCTGGGTGCCGATATTGTAGGTCTGGCCGCCGACACGGATGTCGTTATTGTCTTCATCGTATTTTCCGCCCCAGACAAATCCGTCCTGATAGATGGCGCCGGCCGTTGCGCGCGGATAGATACCGCCGGAACTGCCGTCGGGGGCGTGTGCGGACTGGCCGTTCCGGTAGACCCAGTACGCCCAGTTCGAGATGTTCGACAGGGACCGGGTGACCTGGCCCGCTGTCGTTGCCGCATTCTTCTGCAGGGGCTGTCCGTCCAGAGGCTCAGCGATCAACCCGACAGAGAAGAGCAGTGCGACAAGGATTACGTAGGTAATTATTTTCTTCATTATTATCTCCTTAACTATATGTTTCATCAATGTCAGAATGATAAGCGAACGCCAAAGTTGATCTGACGCGGATTACCATAGAGCTCTCGTCCGACATGCTCCCAATACGCCTGGCCGTTCACCAGGTTAATTGCGGTATACATATCTATGTAGTCCTGACCGCCGTTATTTTGTGCAATGGTCTCCGAACGGACAGGATCCGTCAGGAAGCCGTCGTCTTCCGCGTTGCCGGTAAATTCATATACATTGACTACATTTTTACGGTTAAAGAGGTTCGTTACCGTCATAAAGACATTGGCCCTCAGACCGCCGATCCTGAAACCCTTGTCAACACGGAGATCGGTGTAGAACTGCCAGGGCGTTTTCGACGCGCCGATGGGTTCTTCTGCGATCCGGTTACGGGTGTCGTACATGTAATCCACACCCGCCGTGTACGGATCGGACTGGCCGCCGACCAGTACGTCAACCTTCGTATAGGGATGCCCGCTTGAGAAACTGAACAGGAGGTTCGCTCCCATGTTCTCGAGGATCGGACCGCCGTCATTATCGCCGAAGCGGTAGTCGAGATTGATCGAACCGGTATGCATCTGCGAGAAATCCAGAGGATTGATCGTGGAGGGCATA
>JAGYLW010000190.1 GCA_018400915.1 Fidelibacterota bacterium | reverse complement strand
ATCTCGATGCGGGGTGCCCGAAGGTCGATGCCCCGCCGTTCGGGTCGTTCGAGCAGTGGGACCGCATGGTGCGCCGCCCGCTGATGTGGGCCGGCTGGCCGGATCCGCTCGGGCCTGCCGGGTCGATGCGGGAACAGGACCATGAGTTCGGCGGGATGGTCGACCTGATGGTGTCCTGGTCGGAGATCCAAGGGAAGCAGGAGGCGACGGCCGCGGAGCTCTACGAGCTGATCACTGCCCGCGTACCGCTGATGGGCGGTGACTACGGTCCGCAGTATCCGGCGTTGCAGGACGCGGCCGTGACGGTGCTCGGGGCCATCGGGAAGTGGTCTCCCAAGGAGCTGGGCTACCGCCTACGCCAATGGTCGGGGCGCATCGTGAGCGGTTACCGGGTGGTGCATGGCGGCAAATCCAAGCACGGGGTCAAGTGGCGCGTCGAGTCGATGACGACCGCCAGCCCCGCCTGAGACGGGTACGGGTGACGATGGTGACGATGGTGACGATGTTTGACCCCTACATAAGAAAGTGTCCCTTTTTTGATAAACATAATATGTGTAGGGACCGGGATCATCATCACCATCGTCACATCGTCACCTTTTGGGGTGAATCGCGATGAAGGATCTGACATGGATCGAGAGAGATCGCTACAGCCAGCGCGCGAACACCGGCCATCAGGTGAGCGCAGCTAAAGGCGCCCGCGGTTGGGTCTACTCCGCCTGGGGCCGCAACCGGGCGCCCGGCGTGCACTACCACGAGGTGCCGGATGCGCTGGGTGCTCGCGAGCATTACCGGCGCGGCGAGCATGTCCCGCAGCGCTTCGAGTGCCTGGGGCATTTCGCCACGGCGGCAGAGGCCCGCGCGGCGTGCGCTGCGGATGCGGCCTCGATCGCCGAGCGGGACGAGACGGAGGCGAGCCGATGAGATGCCCGGTCTGCGGATGCGAGCACCACGTCGTGATCGAGACGCGGCGGCACGACGACGAGGACGGTGTGATTCGGCGGCGTCGCAAGTGCGGGCACTGCCAGTTCCGGTGGTCGACGGCGGAGGTGCCGGTCAACGTGCCGGCCAGCGTGACGCGGTTGGCGGCAACGTGGGTGGTGCGGAGGGTGACGGTGTGAAGATCGATATCAGGGGTTTGGCGGATACGCGTCGGGCTGTCGGCGAGCTGGCGAAGCAGATCCCGTTTGCGACGGCCAAGGCGATCAACACGACCGCATTTGCCGTGCGTGCGGCGGAGCAGAAAGAGTTGCAAGCGAAGCTCGATCGTCCGACGCCGTGGCTTCCGAAACAG
>JAGYLW010000019.1 GCA_018400915.1 Fidelibacterota bacterium | reverse complement strand
CCCCCGTCGGTGTCACGGTCGAAGTCTATGTCGCCCGTATAAAATTAAGCAGTATTGACGAACGGAACATCAACAGGGCTGAAGTAAGCCGGATCTTTACAATCCCCCTGGCGTGGTTCAGACAAAATCCTCCAAGAGAGCATCAGCTTCATATTGAAGTGCATCCTTTCCGGTATAATGACAATCATGAAAAGGAGCACCTGCTTCCGGTAAAAGATTATGCCCTGCCGGAACGCTATGAACAGCCCTGGAAAGGCCGCAGGCACCCGGTATTCGTTTATCCGTCCCCTTCCGGCGTTATCTGGGGCATTACCGCCGAACTGATACGGGAATATCTGGATAACGGATAAGCCCTCTTTTATCCGCTGAACCTTTTAAATAAATGCGAAAGGATGAAAATTTTTCGTGCAGCAGAGCGAAAATCAATGTAAATTTGCCTTATTCATAATAAAAAGGAATATAAAATGATCATTTCAACCACGGAGAACATTCCGGACAAAACGATCACAGAGGTGCTGGGAATCGCGCGGGGAAGCACCGTTAGGGCAAGAAATCTCGGCAGGGATATTTTTGCGGGATTAAAGAACCTTGTCGGCGGGGAGATCGCGGAATACACAAAGCTGCAGGCTGAATCCCGGGAACAGGCCCTGAAGCGGATGACGGATGATGCGGAAAAACTGGGCGCCGACGCCGTTGTCAATGTCCGCCTGGCAACCTCCATGCTGATGCAGGGCGCCGCGGAGATCCTGGCCTACGGGACCGCGGTAAAACTTTCGTAACATGGATACGCTGGTGAAGATCATCTTCAGTGTTTACGGCCTGGGCCTGCTGGCGGCCCTTGTCCTGATCGTTTTTCTCATCTTCAGGCGGAAGCAAGAGAAAAAGTCGGAAAACTTTGAGAACAGGGATAACTGAATATCGCGGCATATATGGTGCGGAACGGGCTTTAACTATTGATCCCGGCGGCCCGTTGCGGAGCGGGATCAATATTAAAAAAGGAGTCGGAACATGAATGCAAAAAAATGGCTTTCGAACTTTCTCCTTGTCTTTGCAGTCGCCCTTGCGGCAAGTATCGTGGTGACCTTTCTCTGGAGTCTCGGTTTCCACGAGACCGCAAGCATCAACTGGGAAACTTCTTTTCAATTGGCGATAATCCTGGGGATTATTATTCCTCTTGCGGATATACGGAAAAAATGATCAACAGAGACCGTTTTTAACCGTCATGCTTTTTAAGAACAGGACGCCGGGAAAATATCGACCCCGGCCATGGTTATTAATATTATCGTCCTTCTGCTTGTTTCATTTGTCAGAAGCAGGTCAAAAACCCGGAAGGCGGGCCTGTCCCCGCAAAGCATGTAATAAAAATGGCTTCTTTCGGATCACCGGGCATTGCTCATCTTCGCTGATATCCTGAAGGCAATGAACGCGAACCATCCGAAGACCACGACAGCAAAAAGCCGCTGGGTAATGCCGCGGTACCGCACGGGGTCGAGACCGGCGACCATGGACCACAGGTAGAGGAACATTAGAAGTCCCGCGATCACACTAAGAACACGTAAAGGCGGACGTTCGAATTTCCCCTGTTGTTCATAGAGGAAAATAAAAGGGATCAGCATCACGCACATTCCGACACCATAGAGTCCGTGCAGAGGCGAACCGATGGGGAATACGGCCCCGAACACGAAGGTCATGCCGAAGACGGCCGTGAGAACGGCGGTCAGCATAAATTGTTTCCCGAAGTGCAGCAATAAGCCAGCGGCCAGAAGGATCAACGATACGCCCGTGAGCGCTGCACCGGTATTGAAGATCGCGGCGGCGGCCGCGTTCGCATTGACGGCCAGTTCACTGGCATGATGACCCCAGTGCGTGTAATCACGGGCAAAGCACCCCGCGAGGATCACCGTTCCGAAATAGATCAGCGGAAGATAAACCGACTGTTTGATCAAATTCCGTTTCAAAGACATACGCTTACTCTTTTTAATGTTCGCTATTTAGATATCACAAGCTGCAAATGCCGTTTTTTGCCACCTCACTGAGCCCCGCGTCCCCGCTTCCCAGCTTTTTTGCTTCTTTGCTTCTTCGCTTCCCTGCTTCTTCGCTTCTTTGCTCCCTCGCTCCCCGGCTACGTCCGCACCTGGCGCACGACATCGATCACCGTCCCATCCACCCATTTGATGGCGGCGACGACCTTGTCCAGGGGCTCGGGTCTGCGGGGCTTTCCGCAGATGCGTTCAGCCTCTTCCTTGAGCTCTTCAATCGTCTTCAGCGGCAGTCCGGCGCCTTTGACCTTATCGATCAGGTCCTGCCTTCTGGGATTGACTGCGATACCCCGCTCGGTCACAATAACGTCAATCAGTTCGCCGGGACCGGTAAGGGTCGTCACTTCATCGACGATAATGGGGATGCGGTTCCGGAAGAGCGGCACGGGAAGGATGGTACATTTGGCAAACAGGCAGTTCTGCCAGCCGCCGATACCGTGCAGCATATAGCCGTCCGAGTGCGTGACCACATTGCCGTTGAAGTTGACGTCCACTTCCGTGGCGCCGAGGATCATCACGTCCATCATGGTGGTGTAATTTCCCTTCGCATGATAGTCGTAACAATGAAAAATGGAAATATCGGGATGCTTCGCCCGGTTCTCCCGCATGGATCGCACCGCCTCCAGGTCGAAAGTCTGCGCGTCCAGCATGTATTCCAGACACCCGTCCTCCAGCATTTTTACGGAATACTGCGTACTGCCGCCCACGGCGAAACGCGCCTTGATATTCCGGGCCTTCAGCATCTCGTGAAAATAGATCCCAATGGCAAGGGAAGTCCCTCCGGCGCCCATCTGAAAAGAGAATCCGTCCTTTACCAGTCCCGCCGCATCGCAAAATTTTGCAGTGAGTTCCGCGATGAGAAGGCGGTCGGGACTCTTTGTGATCTGAGTGGTCCCTGACACAATGCGTTCCTGTATGCCGATGCGGTCCATTTCGACCACATGATCCACATAGTTCCCCTCGATCTGCATGGGTATGCAGGGAAAGGGGATGAGATTGTCCGTCACAACGATCACTTTTTCCGCGTAGCGGTAGTCCGCCAGCGCATACCCGAGTCCCCCGCAGGCCGAAGGCCCTTCAAGTCCGTGTCCGTTGCCGAAAGGATCCGCCGTCGGCGCCGCCAGCACGGCAATGTCGATCTTCACTTCTCCGTCCTGTACGGCCTGAAAGCGTCCGCCGTGTGATCGCAGTACGGCCGTGCCTTTCATGTTCCCTTCGGAAGTAAAGCGGCCGAGCGGACCGTTCATACTGCCTTCGATATGATGCACCACGCCGTTTTCCAGATGTTTGATGATCTCCCTGTGACAGGGAAAGGAGGCTGAGGGAAACCAGACAAGGTCCTTCACGCCCATTTCGGCGGCGATATCGAAAACCTGATTGGCCACCAGGTCGCCGTCCCGCAGATGGTGATGGGTCGAAACCGTCATGCCGTCGGAGAGCCCCGCCTTCTGCAGGGCTTCTTTCAGGGAGGCAACGCGCTTATCACCGTCCGGGGGATAATCCGCCGCAGAAACAAGTGTTGTCCCGTGCTTTCTTCCTTCCGGACGGTGTTTTCCCACCCCTTTGAAGGGAATGACTTTTTCTCCGTTGATCTCTGCCGGCACCCTGCGGCCGGCGGCATTTTTCACCATCTTCATATCGCCTGTCTCCTCTCGGAAAATCCCGTTATGCCTTTCCCTCTGCAAGTTCCATGATCTTCACGGCGCGTTTGACCACCGGGGGATCGATCATCTTGGAACCTACGGCAACGACGCCCAGTCCCCTTTTTTCCGCTTCCCGGAAGGCTTCCACGATCCTGCGGGCTTTTTCGATCTCTCCGGCCGTGGGAGCGAACGCCTCATGGATCACCCTGATCTGCCGGGGATGGATACAGCCCATGCCGTCGAATCCCAGCGCTTTCGACGCCCGGACATTTTCACGCAGGGCTTGCGTATCGGAAACATCGGAAAAGACCGAGTCGATGGCCTGTATGTGATGTGCTTTTGCGGCGTTTACGACCTGACTGCGCGCAAACAGGCTTTCTCTTCCTTTTGCGGTCCGCTGCACGCCGATATCGGCCGTATAATCCTCAAGACCGACGGCAAGTGCGGCGACGGACGGAGCCGCTCCGGCGATCTCAAAGGCCTGCATGACACCCATGGCGCTCTCGATAATGGGCATGAGCCAGACTTCATGGTCAATGCCGTTATCTTTGCGCAAGTTTTGAATATAACGGTCCGTTTCGCGCACCTGCTCCGCATCTTCGCATTTCGGCAGCAGAATGACATTCACATGATGCGGGATCACGGCTTCCAGGTCCCGGGACCCCGGTTCCCCCCGGTTGATGCGCACCATCCGTTCGGCCCCGTAAAAATCCACGGCCCGCAGGGTATTGCGCACCAGAATGCGCGCTTCATCCTTACGCTCCGGCGCTACGGAATCCTCCAGGTCAAGAATAACGCCGTCCCCGCTGTGCAGCCCCGCGTTCAGGGCCAGCTTCGGAGTGTTCCCGGGAAGATAAAGCCGCGAACGTCTGAGACGGTCTCTCTTTGTAGCGTGAACATTCTGAGAGAGCATGTCCGGCAGCACTTCGATATACGTTTTCCGCAGTTTTTTGACGCATGCCTCAAGCCGGGCGCTGATAACGTATTCCGGTGCTCCGTTATCACTGATCACGATCTCAGCGTGCGGAAGGGAAAAGGCCTGCATGACCTTCCGGCAGCATGCATGTATGGATTCCCCGTACAGGGTTTCCACTTTGCTTTGCAGATGAATATCAAGTCCGCCGCTTTGCTTCAGGGTCAGGCCGATGCGGCAATCGGAACGGTCGCTTTTCTGGTCATTTCCGGCAAACGCAGTTTTCACCCTCTTCTCCTTACTGATTAACGTCAATGTGTTTCAGAGGATAGCTTACAAAAGTTTTCGATGAATAGGAATGCTTTTTTCACGATTTCCGGCAGATATCCCGGATTTCCGGCAGCGTGCTTCGCGCAAAACGGGAGAGGGTTTCCCGCAGTCTTTCCATGTCCGTATGCATCCCCAGCACAGCATTTACAGAACACACTCGCTTATCCCGGATACCGCAGGGCACAATACCGTTAAAGTAATCCAGGTCCGTGGAAACATTCAGGGCAAAGCCGTGATAGGAAACTCCCTTGCGAATGCGCATGCCGATGGCACAGATCTTCGCGTCCCCCACCCACACGCCGTGATAGTCCGGATGCACATAGCTTTTAATGCCGTACCGGGAAAGGGTTTCTATCACCAGTGTTTCCACCCACTCCACCAGGCGCCGGGGCGTAAGCCCGCGGTCTGCGATCTTAATCAGCGGATACCCCACGAGCTGTCCGGGGCCGTGATAGGTCACATCGCCCCCGCGGTCAACATGTTCCACCTGCACCCTGCGCGCTTTCCGTTCGGCTTCGTTCCACACGATATTCCCTTCCCGCGCATGCCGTCCGAGCGTGTACACATGCGGATGCTCAAGCAGAAGCAGCGTGTCGGGTATGCGATCTTCAACACGCTGTGCATGCAGTTCCAGCTGTTGCTCAAAGGCCTTTCGGTACGGGACCTCTCCGAGATATGCGATCTTTAAGTCCTTATCCATCTCTAAAGATATGCATTTTGCTCTTTTTTCGCATGTTATTTTCAACATTTTTCACAAAAACCGCGTCAGTCGCATCCTCGCCGGCTGTCCGTATCCGGCAGGAGATCGTTCATCCGGTCCCGGATCCGCCGGCCGGAAGACGATCCGCAACTCACAAGCTTAAATGTTGTGAATGCAGTCCTTTCGTATTATTTTATTCAGATAAAGTGAAAATACCCGGAAAAGGGACAGGGACAACCGAAACGCTATGGACAATACCGACATCACCATTCTGATCGTGGACGATACCGCCGCCAACCTGCAGGTACTGACCTCCATCGTAACCACGGAGGGATACAATATCCTTCTGGCACAAACGGGGGAAGAGGCGCTCCGGCTTGCCGGCATGTATCTCCCGGATGTGATCCTGCTGGATATCATGATGCCGGGAATGGACGGGTTTGAAGTCTGCCGCCGGCTGAAAGGCGATAACAAGACCCGGCAGATACCGGTGATCTTCGTAACGGCCAGAACCGATACGGAAGCCGTGGAAAAGGGTTTTGACGTCAAGGGCGACGATTACGTTTCCAAGCCCTTCAATGACCGTGAATTGCTGGCGCGGCTGAAAACGCATGTCGAGCGTTACAAGCTGCAGCGGGACATCACCCGGGAACACGCGCTGATGACCTCCGTGCTGGAAGACTCTCCCATCATGTTCTGCCGCTTCAACAACAAATATGAACTTGAATATGTGAACCAGGCCTTTCAGTTCTGGTTCGGGGCGAGTTTTTCCGATCTTGAAGGCGCCAACCTTCTTCAGCGTTTCCCGGAGAGGGACGAACTGAATTTCATCCGCCATCTGGATACCCTTTCCGTAAAAAAACAGAGTGATACAAAAATCTTTTCAGGCACCGGACCGGATGGCGAACGGCACTACATTCAATGGACATACCGCGCCATCTTTAACCGGAATGACGAAGCCATTGCCTATCAGTGTTTCGGCAAGGACGTCACCGACCAGGAACAGATGATCCGGGACCTCAATGCAAGGAATATCCTCCTGGAGCATTCCCAGATCGCCGGCAAAATGATGAACTGGGAGATGGATCCCCGGTCACTGGAGATCTCCTTTGAACACGATGTTTCGCTGATCTTTGACGATATTGGGAAAGACAACATGGTCGGAGACCGCTTCGACATGGAGAAATTTTTCGATACCATCCATCCGGACGATCAGAAGCCCCTCCGGAAGAAATTGAAAGAATATGCGGAGGGGAAGTCCCCGATGTCCTATTTTTTTCGGGTCGTTGGCGAAGACAAAACGTATTCCCTGCGCATTCACGCTTTTTACGAACGGGATAAAACAGGCAGGGTCACGGCATACCGGGGAATACTTCAGAACGTTTCCGAACTTGTCAGCTACAAGGAGCACAGCGAACACCTGGAAAGGGAAAAGGCCAGCATGTTCGAAGCCCTGGGCGAAGGCATCATTATGCTGGACCTGGAAGAAAATATTGTCCAGGCGAATGATGCGGCGGCGTGGATGGCGGGATTTGAAGCTTCCCGGGATATCATCGGGAAAAAGTGTTTCCGCGTTTTTCACCAGAGGAACCGCCCGTGTTCCCCCTGTACTTCCAGGAACGCCGTCAAGGCGGGAAAACGTGTGCAGACGGAAAAAACCTATCTCAATGACCGCATCTGGAATGTTTCTTCCACCCCGATATACAACAAGGACGGCAAACTGATCAATGTGATCGAGGTGCTGTCGGATACCACGGAACTGCATAAACAGCAGCGGGAACTGCTGCTCAGCCGTGAGCGGCTGAATACCGCCTTTGATGCCGCACAGATCGGCACCTTTACCGTGCATTTCCCGGAAGAGAGATGGGTCCCGGACGAACAGCTGAAACGCCTTTACGGTCTCAAAAACACTGAAGATGAACTTTTACTCAAAGACTGGTTCGGACTGGTGCATCCCGAAGACAGGAAGCTGATGCGAGGTTCCATGAACCGCTGTTTGAAGAAAAAGATCGATACCTGTAAATTTGAATTCCGCATTCAGGCAGAGCATCGTGCAAGTAAATGGTTCCGCTGTTCGACCCAGGTGATCGAACGGAATGAAAGCGGAAGGCCTTCGCTCATAATGGGGGTCAGCATCGACATCACCCGGGAACATGAAATGCTTGATACCATCCGGAAACAGGAAGAGAACCTTGCCCAGTCGCGGAAACTCCGTGCCATGGGACAACTCACCGGCGGAATTGCACATGACTTCAACAATATGCTGGCAACGATCCTCGGCTTTGCCGAACTGCTGACCGAGGAACTGAAAGAAGACGAAGAACTGAGCTATTATTGTAAGAACATTACGGACACCTGCGAACGTGCAGCGAGTCTCACCAGTCAGCTTCTGACCTTTTCCCGAAAGCAGCGAAAACAAAGTACGGCGATCGATGTCCACGACCTGATCCTGAACTCCCTGGAACTCCTGCAGCATTCCCTTCCCCAGAATATCCGGATCAAACAAAATCTCAACGCACGCGAACACTATATTATGGGGGAATTCGCCCAGCTTCAGAACGTGCTGCTGAATCTCGCCTTCAACGCAAGGGACGCCATGCCCGACGGGGGCGAATTTGAGATCACGACGGAGAACATCACCGTGCGTGAAAAAGACCTTATCGACTATCCGGTAGAGATTGAGACCGGCAATTACATTGCGGTAAGGGTGCGTGATACAGGCGCCGGCATGGATAAAGCATTGCTGTCCAAGATATTCGAACCCTTTTTCACCACAAAGTCAGCAGAACAGGGGACCGGCCTGGGGCTTTCTTCCGCCTACGGTACCGTATATGCCCACAACGGATATATCTATCCCGAAAGCACGCCGGGGAAAGGATCCGTCTTTCATCTGCTGTTCCCGGTCTCACCCCTGAAGCCGGAACAGGACAAAGCGGAAGCACCCGCAACCAAGCGGTTTTCCGCGGACGGCGCTTCTATCCTGATCGTTGACGATGAAAGAGCGATCCGCTCCATGCTCAGCAGATCACTGACCTACCTTGGCTTCAGGGTGATGGAGGCCGCAGCGGGGGAAGAAGCGATCCGCATCTACAAAGATCACCGGGAAGAGATCGCGGCGGTGATCCTGGATATCGTGATGCCGGGAATGGACGGAGTACAGGTTTACAAAGCATTAAAAAAGATCGACCCGGACGTTGCCGTGCTGTTCTCCTCGGGGTTCGCCAACGAAGCGCAGACAAACGCCATCCGGCAGCTGGGCTCCGCCGCGATCCTGAAAAAGCCCTACCGGCAGTCCGATCTTGCCCACGCGTTAAAAAAACTGTTAAAACCCGCTGGCACGGGCCGGTGAAAAGCACATGAGCAACACAACTCCCGAAAACTACGCCATGCGGGAGGGCAATTTATCCCTCGCGGGGAACCTGGTCCTGTTCGGCCTGAAGCTGTGGGCGGGGATCATCTCCTCCTCGGCGGCCCTGATCGCAGACGCCTGGCATACCCTTTCCGATTCGCTGAGCTCACTTATCATTATCGTCAGCACGTGGATCGCCGGAAAAAAAGCCGAC
Source organism: Fidelibacterota bacterium (assembly GCA_018400915.1). Classification (GTDB taxonomy): domain Bacteria; phylum Fidelibacterota; class Fidelibacteria; order Fidelibacterales; family Fidelibacteraceae; genus M50B103. The sequence goes on along the minus strand of JAGYLW010000019.1, from coordinate 10,578 downwards.
AAAGAGCATCCTTTCGGACACGGCAGATCGGAACTGATCGCCGCGCTTATTGTCGGCATGCTTCTGGTGTTCATCGCTTTTGAATTCTTTACCGAGGGCCTGCGGCGGCTGACGGAAAATATTCCGGCGGACTACGGACTGGTCGCTGTAACCGTGACCGCCTTTTCAATGCTGGTAAAGGAACTGCTTGCCCGGTATGCCCTGCACACCTACCGCAAAAGCGACTTCCTTTCTCTCAAGGCCGATGCCTGGCATCACCGCAGTGACGCCTTTTCCTCCCTGGTCATTCTCATCGGCATCTTCGCCGGGCGGTACATCTGGTGGGCCGACGGCGTCCTGACGCTGATCGTCTCGTTGGCGATCGCCCTTACCGCCGCGAAGATCATGAAAGACGGCATCCGGCCGCTTCTGGGGGAAAGCCCGGACCGGGAACTGCTCGAGTATCTTTCCCGAACCTGCAATACCCTAATGGGAATGCAAACCCATGTGCATCATGTGCATCTGCACCGCTACGGAAGGCACGTGGAGCTTACCTTCCACCTCAAACTGCCGGCGGAACTCTCTCTGCGGAAGGCGCACCAACTGATCACCGGAGTTGAAAAGCAAATCAGGAAAGAGAAAAATATCCACGCCACTATCCATCCGGAGCCGATTGAGAGATAATTACCCTGGTTAATGCTTCTCCCAGCTGCGTTGCGTATCGAACGCGCGGTATGCTTTCAGTTCCGGCTTCGGGAATGCAAGTCCGGGAAATTTCCGGACCAGATGCCCGGCGAACAGGTAGTCCAGATGTGCATTGCTGTCCGGCGCGAAGCCCGTCACCCGTTTCCAGACCGCGGCATCCTCCATGCAAAAATAGATAAAAAGGTCTTTTCCTCCGTATTCCCTCAGCGCGCGGTAAAGGTTTTGATACATCCCGATGCGCAGCGGCTTGAAATAACGCTGTTTGTTATCCATCCCCCGTATCATTTCACTGTCAAGCAGCCGGGTCTGCGGAAATTTCCTGCGCACTTTTTCGGCCATCTCCGGCGGAAAACGCAGACTCCCGACGGATATCCAGGCTATACGGGATGGATCCGCGTATTCAAAGAGCGTTCTCACCAGCTCCCGGTATTCCCTTTCACTGTTCTCATACGCCAGCATGGGATCAAAATGAAATCCAAGCATGTAACCGGCGTCCTGCACCTTTTTCACCGCTTCCATGCGTGCGGGTAGTGGTGCACTGCCTTCCTCGTGCTCCCGGATTGCCGACGGCGGGTTAAGAGACCAGGAGATGACGGTTTTCCCCCGGTGTGGGATATCCGTCAGATGATCCACATGCACGGATTTCGTCTTCAGTTCAAGGATCATGTTTTCCTGCCCGGCAGCGAAACGTATCAGTTCGGGTCCCGCAAATGCGATATGATCAAGGGCCAGGCTGTCCGCCAGCTCGCCGGTCCCGATCCGGAAAAGCCGCCGGGGCTCTTCCCGGATACGTTTCCTCACCATATCTTTCAGATCCCCGGTATTGGAATAGACCGTTAAAAGAGGATTGTTCAGATAATATTGCAGGATGCAGTAACTGCAGTTAAAAGGGCAATTGGCGGACTGATGCAGTATCCAGTAATTACAGCAGAGATAGGGTTCCGAAGTCCCGGGACAGACCTTAAAGTGCTGTCCGGCGGCCCGGGTAATGAAGATGTGCTTTTTCTCGTTGCCGCTTTCCGCAGCGTAGAGGTCCCGCCGCGCCGCTTCACTGTCGGCAATGATCCTGCGCTCCGCCCGGGGATACGCTTTCAGGAAGCGCTGTGCGACAGCACTCCCCTCACATCCGGAAGTGATATAAATGATCATGATCTATGTAAGCCACACATTCGCCTGCCCGACGACATCACGAATGCTTTTTACCAGATCACCGGCCGCATTGATCCCCGTCCCGGCGCGAACGATCTTTTCCGGCTTTCCGTGGGCGGGGTAACTGATATGAATGTACAGCACCTTATTCCCGGGATAGCGGGGAATGATCTTTATTAATTTTCCAAGTTTTCCGTCAAAGCCTTCATCATTGCGTATACGCAAATGCACTGTCCTGATCTTCTTTTCGTTCAGGTCCGAAAGCGGCAGGGCGTGATTCAGGAAAAGCGTCGGAAGCTGATTCCGCTCGCTGTCGATCTTCAGATTGCCTTCCAGGTATATCTTCGCATCCTCATAAAGCAGCGAACGGTATTTTTCAAAGGATTTAAAGGCCAGTACGTCAAATTCATGGCTCAGCGTCTCAAAATGGAATTTCGCATACTGGTTGTTGCGCTGGTCGTAGCGTATCGTAAAATTCGTAACAATACCGCCCGCCCGGATGATATCGGGCGGTTTCAGCTCTTCATCGTCAAGATAATATTCATTGGAGACTGCCTCGAGTTCATCGCGGAAGGGCTCAAGCGGGTGTCCCGTCAGATAAAAACCGATGTATTCCTTTTCCTTCTCCAGTTTCATCTGGTCGTTCCACTCCGCAAGTTCCTCCAGCACCGGTTCGTTCATCACGGTCTGTCCGCTTTCCGCACCAAAAAGGCTCACTTGCGAGGCTTTTTTTTCATCCTGGTAACGCTGACCGTACTTCAGTGCGGCATCAATGGCATAGAATTTCTGGCAGCGGTTTCCCTCCAGCGAATCCATGGCGCCTGCATAGATAAGCGCTTCAAGCGCCTTCCGGTTGACAATGCGAAGATCGACCCGGCTGGTAAGGTCGAAGATCGTCCTGTAGGGACCGTCCTCTTTCCGCGCCCGGGCGATCTCGGCGGCGGCTTTTTCCCCCATGCTTTTCAGGGCCGAAAGTCCGTAGGTGATCCTGCCGTCCAGAACTGAAAAATATGCCGTACAGGAATTGACATCCGGCGGAATCACCTCAATATCCAGTTTTTTTGCTTCCGATACCAGTTCGACCACACGCTTGATCTCGCCGCGCTCGCTGGTCAGGTTCGCCGCCATGAACTCGGCGGGATAATAGGCCTTGAGATAACCGGTCTGATAGGCAATATAGGCATAGGCCACCGAATGGCTTTTATTGAAGCCATAGGATGCGAATTTGATCAAAAGATCGTAGATCTGATCGGCTTTTTCGGCATTTACGCCGTTTTTGCCGGCACCTTCAATGAACTCGCTGCGCATCTTCTCCATCACACCGACTTTTTTCTTCCCCATGGCCCGCCGAAGGGTATCTGCTTTCCCCAGGGAAAGTCCGGCGATGCTGGAGGCAATCTTCATGACCTGTTCCTGGTAAACGATAACGCCGTAGGTATTTTCCAGTATCGGTTCCATTTTCGGATCGAGATAGTCGACCTTTTCGCCGTGTTTGCGTTTGATAAAGACAGGAATATTGTCCATGGGGCCGGGCCGGTAAAGCGCGTTCATCGCCACCAGGTCTTCAATGCAGGTGGGCTGCAGTTTTTTAAGGTATTCCCGCATGCCGGCGGACTCAAACTGAAAAAGCCCGAAAGTGCGCCCTTCGCTGAAAAGCTCATAGACGTTCATGTCGTCAAAGGGGATCTCGTCGATATCCAGTTCGATCCCGCGCTGTCTGAGAAGGTCCAGGGTGTGTTTTATCACCGTAAGGGTGCGCAGTCCCAGGAAATCCACTTTCAGCATGCCGACCTGTTCCAGGCAGCCCATGTCGTACTGACTGGTAATATCATCCTTCGAAGATTTGTACAGCGGTATATAATTGAGCAGGTCGCCGGGGGCGATGACCACTCCGGCGGCGTGGATCCCGACCTGCCGGTTCATGCCTTCCAGGACCCTGGAGATCTCCCAGAGTTTTTCGTGTTCGGGACTTTCATGGATCAGTTTGTCAAGGTCCTTATTAATCTTCCTCGCCTTGTCAAGGTCCGTTATCCCCTGCTGTTTCTCTTCTTTGTTGATCTTGATATTTTCGGGGATGGCCTTGGCAAAACGGTCGCCCGTGGCGTAATCCATGCCCATGACACGGGCGACATCCCTTACCACGGCCTTGGCCTTCATACGCCCGAAGGTGATGATCTGCGTCACGCTGTCATTGCCGTAGCGTTCCTTGATATATTCGATCACCTCGCTGCGGCGTTCATAACAAAAATCAATGTCGATGTCCGGCATGGTGATACGGTCGGGATTCAAAAAACGTTCGAACAGCAGGTCAAAGTCCAGCGGATCGATGTTCGTGATCCCCAGGGCATAGGCCACCAGGCTTCCCGCCGCAGAACCCCGGCCCGGACCCACGGGGATCCCGTTTGTTTTCGCCCACTGGACAAAATCCTGGGTGATGAGAAAATATCCCGAAAAGCCCATTTTCTTGATCACGGAAAGTTCGTATTCCGCACGCTCCCGGTAATCGGGACCGGGGTCCTTGCCCAGGCGGGCTCTCAGTCCTTCATGTACGAGTTTGTCCAGATATATATCCGGATCATCCGTACCGGCCTCCCCGGGAATGGGGAATTCCGGAAGATGATACTCACCGGTCTTCAGCTCAAAATCACACTGTTCCGCGATCCTTACCGTATTCTCGAGTGCCGCCGGCACATCTTTGAACAGTTCACTCATTTCTTCCGGGGATTTATAATAGAATTCGTCGTTGGCATAGCGCATGCGGTGTTCATCACTGATATTGGAGGCGGTGCCGATACAGAGAAAAGCGTCGTGCGCTTCCGCGTGTTCGCGAACGGCATAATGCGCATCGTTTGCGCAGACAAGCGGGATGCCGGTCTCTTCTGAGATCTTTATGAACGCGTCGTTGACGATATCTTCTTCCGGCAGGCCGTGGCGCTGAAGTTCAAGATAAAAACGCTCCGGGAACAATTCCGCATATTCAAGTGCGACGGCTTTTGCCTTTTCATACCCGCCGGTCCTGGCCGCGACCGCAGCTTCCCCTTTGATGCAGGCCGAACTGGCGATCAGGCCTTCATGGTATTTCCGAAGCAGTTCCTTATCCACCCTCGGCTTGTAATAAAATCCTTCAAGGTAGCCGAGCGATGTCAGTTTTATAAGATTCTTATAGCCCTGCTCATTCGCGGCGAGCAGAACAAGATGGTAATACCGGTGTTCTTCGTTCCGGCTGCTGACACGGTCGAAGCGCGATCCGTTCACCACGTACATTTCACAGCCGATAATGGGCTTGATACCGGCCTGTTTCGCCTGATTGAACAGTTCCACGGCACCGAACATATTCCCGTGATCGGTCAACGCGACGGCGGGCATTCCCATGGATTTTGCCATTTTCACAATGGTCCCGATCTTTAGTGCACCGTCAAGCGTGCTGTAATCGCTGTGCGTATGTATGTGAACGAATTTTCCCATATTCTCCGGCGTATTTTTTTAAGTGTTTTGCTTTTCCGCCCCGACGCGGGAATGTACAAAATCCGTATGAAAAAGAAAAAAGATAAAAGTACAAATTGGCGGAGCCCGCAGCGTCCGTAAGCGCGGGTACCGCACGGGATCAGCGTGGCACCTGCTGTGAGATCCCTGTCCGCAAAAGGCTGAAATTTAACATAAATAGTTTTTTAAAACTCCCGGGCTTTATATTATATTTCTTTTGATTCTTGCAGTCGTCACTTTTTAATCAGAACGCATGTTCAGCGGCGGGAGAGGAATTTTCATATGAAACGTTATGCCAGTGTGGATTTTATGCGGGGCCTTGCCATTGCATTGATGCTCGTTTTACATATGGTCATGCACACCCTGAATGTCGATGCGATCACGGAAGATTTTTCCGGGGTGAAATTTATCGAATTTATTTTAATGATCGTGCTTCCTTTCTTCGGCGGCCTGGCGGGATTCTTCCTCATGGTCTCGGCCGCCGGTAATGCGATCAGCATGGAGAATGCCCTGCAGCGCAATATCTCACCGGCCTCTTTGGCCCGCCGTCAGGTCCTGGGCGGATTTATCCTTCTTTGCTTTGCCATGCTGGTTGAAGGGCTGATCGGCTATCACGGCGATCTGGGCGTCTTTGTGCACGAATCACTGAAAGCGGCCTCCGATCCGGATCTCGGGCCGGTACGCTGGAGCTGGGATCACTCCCTGTGGAGATTCAATCATTTCGAGACCATTCATACCATCGCCTGGTGTATTATCATTAACGGCATTATTCACAGCATCCTGGTCTCCAGAGAAAAATACCGTGACAAACGCAAACTGATCCGGGCGTATGTCGGCCTTGCCGTGATCGTTTTGCTGCTCACTCCGGTCGTCTGGGGCGCGGCAGATCTTATTATCCCCGGCTATCCCGCCCAGGAGGGGACATACCTTGCTTCCTATCCCCGCATCGGCCAGGACTCTTTCGGGCGTTTTCTGCTGGTTTTCTTTCTTCAGCCCCTTGCCGGCCATCCCGAACCGCTTTTCCCCTACCTTGCGGTTTCCTTCATCGGCACGATCTTCGGGATATTCCTCACCATGCCGGAGTCCCGGCGCAGAGGCAAGGTGTTTATCAATACCGCTCTGCGCAGCGGCATGATCGTTTATTTTATCGGCCTTGCCGGTGTTATCGCCAATATTTTCCTGGTTATTCAACAGACAGGTTTTGACAAGGGACTCGATCTCTACATCCATATCTGGGACCACCGCGGATGGACCCCGGACCTGCTGGGCGCACCGCTGGCGGGATGGTTTTTCCAGTTCCTGCTGCTCGGCGGCTTCAGCACTTTGCTGGTCGCCGCAATGATCCGGCTGGTGGAGATGCGCGGCAGGGCGAAAACTTTCGGGGATAAAACCCGCTTTGTCCGCCGTTTCGGGTTCGTGGCCTTTACCAATTACACGATACAGTACCTGTACTTTATCGCCATGTTCATCAGCCTGGACCTGATCTTCGGCATTCCCTACGGCCGGCGGGCGGGCCTGTGGGGTTCCGCGGTCCTGACGATCATTATCGGAATGGGAATGTTCGCTTTGCTGTTATATATGTGGGAAAAAATACGATACGCAGGTTCGCTGGAATGGATGGTAAAACAGTGCAATTACTTTTTCAACCCCGTACGGAGAAGACGCCTGAAAACGATGGGGGTAAAATGGTACCGGGCGGGACTGCTGAACGTTCAGTCCTCGTTCTACCGTCCCGAATGGGTGAATATCCGGACAGAAGATGCGATCGATCACGAACACGCCGAAGAATCACGACTGGCATTTAAACTGGGGATCGCCGGCTTTGTTTTTCCGCCGTTCGCGTTCGCCGGATACCTGATCGCCCTGCGTGCCGCGGAAGCCGAGGGCGGCAGCCGTGAACACCGGAGGGCGCTGCGGCTTACGGCCCTTTCCGTTGTTGTTTTCCTGGTCTGGGTACTGCTGTTCTGCTTCCTTTCTCCTTCAGGATTCGCTTAGGAATATCCGATTTTTTACTGTGGCTTCCGTTGCTTTTAATGTATTTTACGACATGAAAACACCGTTTTTCTCAATGTTCCTGTTGCTTGCCGGCAGTTTGCTGATCACGCAATGCGCTGCCGAAAAACCGCCCGGCGGCGGTCCTCCGGACAAACAGCCTCCTTCCCTGATCTCCGCTTCCCTGCCAGACGGTGCTGTCAATGTGGATTCCCTGCATACGCTGCGCTTTGTCTTTTCGGAACCGCTTCTTGTAAAGACCGCGGAAAACAATATCACGCTTTTCCCCCTGGACCGGACCGGAACGGATATACGCATACGCGGGAGGAAAATTCAGATCAGACCCCTTACTCCATGGGAAAAAGGAACGGTCTATACGCTCATTCTCGGTAAGAATATCGCCGACCTCCGGAACAACAGCCTTCCGGAACCCCTGCAGTTCAGCTTCACCCGGAGCGGCACGATGCCGCAGAACAGCATCCGGGGATATGTGGCGGAACAGGACGGCAATGTGAACACCGGCATTTGCATCAGCCGTCAGCACCGGGTGCCGGACTCTATCTTCGCACAGCCTGAATATTTTACACAAAGCGCTTCCGGCGGTGCGTTCACTTTTGATCATCTTCCGGAAGATACATTCTTTATCGCCGGATATCAGGACATGGACAGGAGCAACAGCTTTCACCAGGATCTTGACGGTGTCTGCGTCCCTTCGGAACCTGCCGTGCTGCCGGATACCCTGGAACATCACAATGTGGTCCTGCTTGCCACAGAAGATAATTTCCTGCCGCCGGAACTGGTAAAGGCGGAGAATCTTTATCCGGGAGCCACCCGGCTAAGTTTCACCAAAAAGCCTGCCGCCTGGAACCGGAGGGAGTCGTTCCGGCTTGGCGAAGCGGAAGTCGACACCGTGATCTATGCCGGCAAGACCTGCACCCTTTATCATGAACGGCTCTCTGCCGATTCGCTGGAACTGAGGCTTCGCGAAGTGGTGGATTATTTATCCTGCACCTTACATGACACGCTGCTGCGTCTTCCGGTAAAGGATCCCGAAGACAGCCTCTATCATTTTGAGCAGCGCGGCACATCACTCTTCATTACCCCGCCTCCGGACGCCCGGGAATTGAAGGGTCGTTTCGAGGGACTTCGGGACACGCTTGAACTTACACTGATAAAGCAAAAACACGCGATCTATGCGATCCCCGCCCTGGCTGCATCCGACAGGGGAAAATGGCATGTCGATATGCCGGCATCCGGTACGTATCCGGAGATCCGCACCGACAGCCTGTATGCGGTGGACCTTCAGTCGAAAGCCGCCCCCGAATACGGCACCGTCACAGGGCGTGTCACGCCGGCGGAAGTGCATATGCCCCTTCGGCTGGTCCTGAAGAACGATCTTCAGACATACGGGGCCGGCTGTGAGAACGGGGAGTTTCTATTTGACAAGGTGCTGCCGGGAACCTACCGTCTGTTCTGGTATGCGGACCGCAATCACAATGAACGCGCGGATCCCGGCAGACCCTGGCCCCATATTCCCCCCGAGATCATGCGCGAACTGGATACGGATATCCGTGTCCGTGCGCGCTGGGACACCGAACTGGAGGATGCCTATAAAATTGATATTGAAAAAGTGTTCTGAGCGTCTTAAATTACAGTCCAAAATATCATGAGGTAAACATGGAAAATTATTACAGTGTTGTGCTGGCAGGCGGTGTCGGTAAGCGTTTTTGGCCGTTGAGTAAAAAAAAGAGCCCTAAACAACTCCTTGATATCGCCGGCGATCAAAGCATGGTCAATTTAACCATTGATCGCCTCCGCAGTCTCAGCGACCTGGACCATATTTATATCATGACCAATGAAGAGCAGGCGGAAATGATCCGGGAACAAAACGGGGAACTGACCGAAGACAATTTCATCATCGAGCCCTCCGGAAAGAACACGGCGCCCGCGATCGGCCTGGCCGCGATACATCTGCTGAAAAGGGATCCGGATGCGATCATGGGGCTTTTCCCCGCCGATCACCTTATCAAAGATAAAACAACGTTCACAAAAACCGTGAAGGCGGCCATTGCATCGGCAAAAAAGCACAAGGCCCTTTTTACCTTCGGGATCGAGCCCACCTACCCGGCAACCGGATACGGATACATTCAGGTGGAAAAGAAAGGGCTTCCCGGCGAACCCGGGATCTTCAAGTCCAAAACCTTTGCAGAAAAACCCAATTCCGAAACCGCCAAACTCTTTTTGAAGTCCGGAGAGTTCTTCTGGAACAGCGGAATGTTCGTCTGGCAGGCAAAGATGATCATCGAGAAGATTAACCGCTTTTTACCCGAACTCGGCGCCTGCCTGAATGACATATCGGAAAGCATAGGAACTCCCGATTACCCGGAGACCGTTGCGAAAAAATGGAAAACGATACAGCCCATCTCCATTGACTACGGAGTGCTTGAACAGGCCTGCCGCATCAATGTGGTCAAGGCCAGATTCGACTGGAGCGATGTCGGAAGCTGGGATACGATCTATAAGCTCGAAAAAAAGGACAAGAACAGGAACGCCGTGCGCTCAAAGGGACTCCTCCTGCGTTCAAGCGGCAACTACATATACAGCAAAGATCTGAAGATCTTCGCGCTGGGGATCAAAAACCTGGTTGTCGTGGAAAATGAAGGCGCCCTGCTCATCATGCCGCGCTCCGAATCGGAGAACATCAAGGAGATCGTTGATTCCCTGCCGCTGATCGGCGAAGAGGAGCTTTTATAAACCATGAAACCGAAACGCCTTCTCGAGCAGCTGAGCGGCTTTCTCCGCGGGTACGGCTACGACGTAATCTTCGGAACGGGCGCATTTTCCGGCGGCCACTGCATCATCAATGAGAACAATGTCATTGTCATCAACAAACGCATGCCCCTTGAAGAACAGCTGCGCATCTGCGTGACGGTGATCCTGGAACATCAGATCGATTATTCACCGCTGAAAAAAGAGATCCGCGATTATATCCGGCGTTACATCACAAGCTGAACGGCGGGATTTCTACTTCAGGAAACGGTCCGGGTAATTCGTAAAGAATCCGTCGGCCCTTTCCTGCTGAAGCTGTTCGGCGACACGCACATCATCCACGGTCCAGACATATGCTTTCAGGCCATGATCATGAACCCTGCTTATCCAGGCGGGACGAATATGTTTTGCGTTCAGGCTGGCGGCAAAAGGCCGGAGAACTTTTATGCGTTTCTTCAGACGCTTCGGCTTTTTGTTATACAGAAGCGCAATGGGGATCTC
>JAGYLW010000189.1 GCA_018400915.1 Fidelibacterota bacterium | reverse complement strand
TTATTCCCAAAAGCCCACCGGACAGCCTGCAGGAACGCGGGATCGACGCCCATCCCGACAACGCTGTCTATCTGGAATGGGAGGAGCCGGGAACGGCGGAGGAAGAGGGCATACAGGGGTATTATATTTACCGCGGGACCCTGAGCGACCAGGAGTACGCCTTTGAACGGATCGCCGGCGTCGACCGCAGCCGCGGGGTGCTCTACGACAGCGACAACTATATCGACAACACCGTGCATCTCGACACGACCTACTATTATTACCTGAGGTCTTACAACGACTTTGCCGTCAGCGAGGCAACCTCGGACACCGTCTTCTACAAGCTGGCGCGGAAAGCGATCTTGCAGGAACCGGCGGGCAATGTGTATGAAAACACCCCGCGCTTTTATTTTACACATTTTAGCATGACGGCAGGCCGCATCAATTACTTCTATGTGAGGCTTTTTTATCTTGCGGACGGCGAGTACCGGCCGGTCCTCTTTGTAAAGAGTCATCGATTTGATCTTGGAAGCAGCAAATATTACGTTTATCTCAACGGCAACGATTCCCACACCACAGTGCTGTATGAGGATCTGGGGACGGACGGGGAAGGACAGAAATACCTGGAGAAGGGCAACTACCGCTGGCGGGTGGACGCGGTGTCCGGCGAGGTGGGCGGCGGGCCCGAGGCCGAGGGATCGGAAAGCGACTGGATGTATTTCACGGTCAAATAACATGAGGAGAACCGATAGATGAAACAAGGAACGATCATTGTCATTGTACTGATGCTTGCCGTTTCCGCGCTGTTCGCGCAGGACGGCAGCAGCCTGTCGCCGCGTTTTTCGGGAGGCATGGAGCTGACCATCCCGGTGAAGGTCTGGGGCGAGGTGGAACGGCCCGGCATTTTCGACGTGCCCATCAATTACGACATGCTGGGGATCCTTTCCCTTGCGGGGGGGCCCAAGACCCGGACGGCCAAGCTGACGAACGTCAAGGTCATCCGCGGCCAGCGGCTGCGCGAGGATGAACCCCTGGTCATTTACGTGGACCTGGAAAAATACATCGAGAGCGGCGACGACACGCTGATCCCGGAGATCCGCAAGGGAGACACCATCATGATCCCCCCGAAATTCGGGAAGAACTTTGTGAACAACTTTGCCTCCCTGCTTGCCATCGCGCAGTCCATTACCATTATTGCCTACTATATTGACCGGGTCGCCGAATAAGGGGGAAAAGCACCATATGCAATACAAGGTCAAAGACATTTCCCTGGCGCCTTTCGGCCGCCGGGAGATCGCGCTGGCGGAAGCGGAGAT
>JAGYLW010000188.1 GCA_018400915.1 Fidelibacterota bacterium | reverse complement strand
TCATTGAATTCCTTCAAAAGCGGGTTGACCAGGTTCCCGTTGAAGCCGGAACTGTCCACCGTACCGCCCGGCAGTCCCGCCGGCTCCGGCGCACCGAAAGCACCGTACAGTTTCATTTTCCAGGAATGCTTCTTCTTTTTTGCAGCGGCCTCCTCCGCGGCGGCCCGCTTTTCCGTCCCGGCGCGCTGCTGAAGGATGCGGTTCACGTATTCCGCAACGTCCTCGGCGGTCTTGAAATTTTCCTTCTCGGACTCGGGAATGTCAATATCGTACCGTTCCTCAAGCTGTTTGATGGTCTCCGTCAGGTCCGGCGTGACTTCCGCTTCCTCTTTCGTACTGATCTCAATATCCGATGAATTGATGAACGTTCCGTAGAATTCCCTGAAGAATTCCTCGCGGGATTGACTTTCCTGGGCAAATATGCATGTAAACAGCATGAGAAATACCACTGTACATAATATTTTAAACCGCATTATCATCTCCTCAAAATTATGACTGCCATTTCCGGTCCGACAGGATACTAAAAGCTAACAAATGTAAATGAACATGTCAATTTATTTATACCGCTTTAAATACCTGCATAAACTCCCGTGCGCTGAGCGTTTCACAGTGGAAGATCGTTTGTTTCATTGTTTCCGTGTCGTATCCGCTGCCGCAAAGGGCCGAGACCTTGGTGTCCAGGTCTTCCTGCGTCATCGGTTCCCGCGGATCGCCCTTGGGATACTCCAGATAGACTTCACGCTCCTTCCCGTCCTTCAAGCGTATCCGGACGCGGGAGGGCTGTTTGGCGGGAAACATTTTTTCAAAGGCTTCGGAGGCCTCGCCACGGATCCTGTCGATGACCTCCCAGATGCGCGGATCCCGGAGCTTTGCATCGTCAAAGCTCTGCGTGGTCACCTGCCCGTCCACCAGGGCGCAGGCAATGCAGTACGGCAGGCTGTGATCGGCGGTCTCCCGGGAGTCGGGGCGGTATTTGTGGGGATCAAAAAGGATATCGCAGGCGCGGGCAATGGTGGTGACCGTCACGGATTCGATCTCCCGGTAATTGATGCTGTGCTCCCTTATGAGCTTTATCGCCGCGGAAATATGGGTGTGCGTCAGGGCTTCCGTGGGGAAGGCCTTCATGGAACAGTCCATGATCCTGTACTTTTCTCCCAGCCCGCCGAAGAGGGCGTCCGTATCCCAGTCCGGCCCGAAAACATCCATAAACCCCTCTTTCCCCTCGAACACCGCTTCGGTGCCGGTATAGCCTTTCTCCGCCATCAGGGCCGCCAGCACGCCCGCCTGGGTCGACATGGG
>JAGYLW010000187.1 GCA_018400915.1 Fidelibacterota bacterium | reverse complement strand
TGGTTCTCCTCTATCTTTACCACCACATCCAGGGAATCCTCACCCACCGGGGTGATCTCGGGAGTCACCTGTGTGTACAGGTAGCCGGTATCCATGTAAAGGCTCCGGATCTTTCCGTCAATGGCCATCTCGAAATATTTTTCCTTGTAGGGCTCGCCTTTTTTTACTCCCACCATGTTCAGATTGTTCAGGAAAAACCGTTCGGGGTAGACTTCGGTACCTTCGATGGAAATGTTTCGGTAGACATACTGGGGGCCTTCGTCGATATGAAGATTGAGGGTCATTCTCTTGTTCAGCGAGTCAAGGTCGAACGTTTCCCGGGTGATACGTGCATCACGGTAGCCGTGGTCCCGGTAAAAGCTCAGGAGCTTCCGCTTGTCTTCCTCGTATTTTTCGGGATCGAACTTCGCGCTGCGGAAAAAGGTGTACCAGTCGCGCTGTTTGGTGTCCTTCATCTGCCAGCGCAGGCGCCAGTGCGGAAAGACGTCCTGTTCCGTATGAAAACGGATCTCATCGATAAAAACACGCCGGCCTTCTTCAATAATAAATGTGATGTCCACCCTGCCCTCTTTTTCGGCGGCGGCCTCCGCGGTCACGTCCACAAAGACGTTGTAATAACCGGCTTCCTTATACTTGTTTTCGATGTTGTGCTTTGCCTTGTTGACCAGATGCGGTGTAAAGACCTGTCCCCGGATCAGATTGATCTCGTCAAACAGCTTGTCGTCTTTATATTTCTGATTGCCCTCAAAAAGGATCTCGTTGATACGGGGATATTCGGACACCCGGACGATCATATGGACGCCCGCGTCGGTCTCATCCCCTGCGATAACCTTGATGTCGCTGAAAAGGCGGAGATTATAAAGCTTTTTAATTCCGTTCTGGATGCTCGTGGATGTCACTTCGCTGCCTTCGATCAGCCCCATGGACAATTTGACGATGCGTTCCGAGGCGGTTTCCGTCCCCATCACCGTAACGCTTGCAACGCGCATGCTCTGCTGCTGGGCAAAAAGTATGTTAAAGAGAAGGAGAAGGGAAAGCAGTAGTATTGATCGTGCTGTTTTTTTCATAAATTATGCTGTTACCTGTTCGCTGGTTTTACCAAAACGCCGTTCCCGCTGCATATAGGTCTTCAGTGCCCTGTAGTATTCCTGCCGGTGAAAATCCGGCCAGTATTCCGTAGCAAAGTAGTACTCGGCATATGCGGATTGCCAGAGCAGATAATTGCTGATCCTGTATTCCCCGCTGGTACGGATGATAAGGTCCGGATCGGGAATATCACGGGTGTCAAGATGGGATTCAAATAACGTTTTATCGATCTCTTGCGGCTTCAGATCTCCGCGAAGCG
>JAGYLW010000186.1 GCA_018400915.1 Fidelibacterota bacterium | reverse complement strand
TCGTACTTGTCCTTGATCCCCCTGAGGATGGAGACGGTGTCTTCCACCGAGGGTTCATCCACATAGATCTTCTGGAAACGCCGTTCCAGTGCGGAATCCTTTTCAATATATTTCTGATATTCATTCAGGGTGGTGGCTCCGACGCAGTGCAGAACACCTCTCGCCAAAGCGGGTTTCAGCATGTTTCCCGCGTCAACGGCGCCTTCGGCGTTCCCGGCCCCGACAATAAGATGAAGCTCATCGATAAAGAGGATGATCTGTCCGCTGGATTCCTCGACCTCCTTCAGTACGGCTTTAAAACGGTCCTCGAATTCTCCGCGGTACTTCGCGCCCGCCAGAATGGAGGAAATATCCAGCATGATGATGCGCTTGTGTTTCAGCGATTCGGGAACATCCGCGTTCACGATGCGCTGCGCAAGGCCTTCAACAATAGCCGTTTTTCCCACTCCCGGTTCACCAATGAGCACGGGATTGTTCTTGGTGCGGCGGTTCAGGACCTGGATCGTCCTGCGGATCTCCTCATCCCGGCCGATCACGGGGTCGAGCCTGCCTTTGCGCGCCAGGCCGGTAAGGTCAACGCCGAAACGCCGAAGCGCTTCGTATTTTGACTCAGGATGTTCGTCCTGCACCTTCTGTCCACCCCGTACTTTCTGCAGTACGGACAAGAAGGCGTCCTTTCCAAATCCTTTCCGCTGAAAGATATCCGCCGGTTCCTTCTGATCGAACAGCGGAAGGAAAAGATGCTCAACGCTGACGTATTCGTCCTGCATCCGCTGTGCCTCTTTTTCCGCTTTCTGCAAGACCTGCACCGTTTCACGGCCCAGGCGCGCCTGCGACACGGAACCCAGTTTCGGCAGATGATGAAGGGAGGATTCCGCGTCACGGATAAGGTCCTCCAGGTTTGCATCGCTCATCTGTATCAGTCGCGGTATCAATCCGTCTTCCTGCGTTAACAGCGCATGCAGCAAGTGCAGCGGACGGATCTCCTCCTGTCCGTATTCTTCCGCTGTAAACTGCGTTTGCTGCAAGGCTTCCCGGCTTTTTTCCGTATATTTATCAAAATTCATATGAACACTCCTTTCTTTTGTCTCTCACTTTTATGATGCAAATTTAATACCATCGGGAACATTATGCCATTATGGCAGGCCGGTCGCAGTGATATTGTCATTATTTCAGCAATCCCGGCACTTCGTACCGGGCTATCAACCTTCAACCCCTCTACAAGTTCGGGGTTGCGGGATATTGGATGGCATCTCGCAGTCCCGGCGTTTCGCGCCGGGCTATTCAATTTCAACCCTTCGATCACCTCAGGGTTGTAATGCATGATGGCATCTCGCAGTCCCGGCGTTTCGCGCC
>JAGYLW010000185.1 GCA_018400915.1 Fidelibacterota bacterium | reverse complement strand
TCCTCTTTTCTCTCGCTGTCGCGGGATGCGGGACTCTCCTGGGAACCGGTTGCGGCACTCGGTGCCGTCAGCGAATATCCCTGGGCGCCGCCGGAGGTCATGCTGGTCCGCGAAGCCTTACTGCAGCTTACGGTCATCAATTCCGGGGGTGACAGCCTCCGCGCCGTGAGCGAACATCCTTTCGCCATTGCGGGCAACCGCCTGGAAGTGGACGTTCCCGCCGGCTGGTTCCTCTGCGGTATTCCCATGATACCGGATGCACATGAGATTTCCGAAAATCTCGATGATGATCTTCATGATTACTATGTGGTGTATGAATACTATGACAAAGGATATCACTTCGCACAGGACCTGCTCACGGCGAAAGGATACTGGCTGGGAAGCGTTGCCGCGGCAACGGTGGATGTCAACGGCGAACCGCTGACAGCACCGATGGACATGCCTCTCGACGCGGGCTGGAACCTGGTCAGCAATCCGCTGGTGCTTGACATAACAACCGACAGCCTGGAATTCGAGAAGGACGGTGTTCACAAGCTGTACGGCGAGGCCGTATCCGGCGGCTGGGTCAACAGCATCTACGGAGCCGGAAGTACGGGTTACGTTAACGCCGCTTCCCTGGAGCTTTGCCGCGGATACTGGATGAGCGTGCTGGAGGAGGGGGTCTCGGTCACCTTCCCCATTCACCGGAAACCCGCAGCTGCCATGAGCAAGCAAAGTGCGGAGACACCGCTGCTGAGTTTCCACGCCGTCAGCGGCGATCTACAGAATGACCTGGTGGCGATCGGAACACATGCGGACGCCAGTGCGGGATTTGATCCGGACCTTGACGCCGTCTGTCCGCCCTTACCGCCGGGAGATCAGTATTTGTCACTGCATATCCCGCGGCCCGACATGGGCACGATACTCGGCAACGACTTCGTCCGGGATTTTCGGGCACCGCTGGCTTCGGAAGGGTATGAAGAATGGATGCTTGAACTCAGCGCCAGCGAACCTTCCGCAGAGATCACCTGGGATATCGGCATGCTTCCGGAAGGCGCGGAGGCGGCAATCGACAAGGAAGGCGACGGATATTTCGAGGACATGCGGGAACTGGGGCGTATCACGCTTGAGGACGGCGCACGTGCCGTTGTCCGTATCGGAGCGAACGTTGTCGGCATTGCAGAGGATGCGATCCCTGCGGAATATGCCCTGGAAAGCAACTTCCCCAATCCCTTCAACCCGCTGACGACCATCCGCTATGCGATACCGGAGGCCGCGGATGTCCGGCTTGTGATCTTCGATCTTGCCGGCCGCACCGTGCGCACCCTGGTGTCCGCGGAGCAGGGCCCGGGGTACTGGTCCGTTCTGTGGGACGGACGCAATGACAGCGGCGACCTGCTGAGCTCCGGCGTCTATATTTACCGCCTCACCGCCGGCGATTTTACACAGACCC
>JAGYLW010000184.1 GCA_018400915.1 Fidelibacterota bacterium | reverse complement strand
TAGTTGATCTGGTTGGTCTGGTTCAAAGGTGTTGCCAACTCGACGACGCAAGCAATTGAAGTCATTCGTGCCAATTTGTGTTCATGGGTGTAATCCGCGGGGGGTTCTTCGTGAAATTCGTGGCAGACCGTCCTTATGGACGGTATTCCTCCGCGAGAAGGCCCATCAGCCAGAAATCGTAATAGCGCCCGTCCTTGTACATGGCCTGACGCAGCGTCCCCTCATGTTTGAAACCTATTTTACGGTACACGGCTTTCGCGGGGGCATTTTCCGCATTGACATGCAGCTGGAGGCGGTTGAGGTTCAGCATGTTGAAGGCATAGTCCGTGACCAGGCGCGTGGCCTCGCTTCCCAGCCCTCTCCCCCGCGCGGAAGGGTCCAGGATCACGATATAGAAGGTCATCATGCGGCTGACCCAGTCGGGGCGCACCAGGGCGAGGTGCCCCACGGTGTTCCCGGTCTTCTTTTCAACGATCATCAGCTGGATCGCATCCTCATTGTCCGCCATTTTTTCGATCTTTTTCTGTGTCTGTTCCGTCGTCAGCGGAAAATACATGAACATGGCGTCCCGGACACCGGGATCGTTGTATCCTTTTTTCAGGATATCAATATCCTCCTCTGTGAGGGGACGAAGATCGACCCGTTCGCCGCATAAAAAGGGTGTATGCATGTTTACCTCCGTATCATTTCGGGCTTATTTCAGCAAAAGCAGTTTTTGGGTCAGCCTGCAGTTCTCACTCTGCAAACGGCAGAAATAGATCCCGGAAGGAAGGTGCCCCGCCCGCAGTGTAAGCTGATAGTCTCCCGCCTGCCGGTATCCCCGGTAAAGCGTCTGCACCCTGCGCCCCTGAAGGTTGAACAGGATGATCTCCAGTGTTCCGGCCTCCGGGACCCGGTAGCGGACCGTGGTGGCGGGATTAAAGGGATTGGGGTAGATGCTCAGCCGGTAGCTGTCCGCCAGGCCGCGGACCTGCGTTTCCGTGACTTCCAGCACCGTATCCGCCGGCAGGAGATTCCCGCCCCGGACAAAGCAGAAAAGCGAATCCCCCGCGGACACCGCTTCATTGAGCGGGATCTCCGCGAATCCCTCAGTGCCGCTGACCGCACTCCCGATCCGTTCCCCCGCTTCATTGAGCACCGAAATGCCTGCGTTTGCCGCAGGGACGGCATCCTCCCAAATAACCGAGGCACGCAGAAGGTGTTCGGAGATCCCCGAAAGATCATACTGCACATGCACCGGCTGCGGCACGTCGCTGTAGATCCGCATCGCGGGATCCCCAAGTACATTGTTGGTGTAATAATTCCAGCGCAGGGCGTTCTGTTCATGCTGTCCCTCCGCAGTGATCCAGGGAGCGGTGGCCAGTTTCGAGATCAGATGCACCTGGCCCAACGGGAAGATCTCCAGGCCGTAGATCGCGTTCATGAACTCCCGGTGCAGGTGGACGGAGGGACCGTCCGTCGTTCCTTCGTTGAACCAGCCGTACCGGGA
>JAGYLW010000183.1 GCA_018400915.1 Fidelibacterota bacterium | reverse complement strand
TATTCTGATTTCTTCTTCAGGATTATCAAGTGTTGAAGCCAAATGATGTCTAAAGAAATAATCACCGACGGACAATTTCTGCACACGGTAAAGATATGCACTTAAATCTTCCGGAGAGGTTAACTCCACATCAAGATCTTCAGGAACCCCTATCAGAAACATATCATTGATCTCCAAAACACAAACCACATTATTTCCGTCATCCGGTATCTGGTAGATGTTTTCATCACGGCTTTTCCGCTGTACCGCATCCCAGAATGTGACCACACTTTCTTTCATATCTCCTTCAGTATCCTTGTAGATCATGATATGATGATTGTTTCGCGGGTTCACGTGCTGATCAACGGTCTTCTTCAATTTCCTTGCATAACCGATTTCTTCCCGCATTCTCACCTTTTTCACCGGCACCGGCTCACCGTTTTTGTTCGGCAATTTAATGCGATATTCTCCGTCCTTGAAAAAAGCGTCATTGGGAACAGAATACTTCTTGTTGCTGATATCTACATTACAATTATCACGGAGATGATCTTCAATTATTTTTCGTAAGGTCCTATCCACGATCTTCTGAACATGGGTTCTACTTTGTAATGAAGTGATCGGCTTACGGATATGATACGCCGTCCGGCCGTCCGGAGCGGTCCGCTTACCGAAAACCGTATCCTTATGCAGCTGCCCGCGTACGGAAGAAACCTGCGTGTAATACTTTTTACCGTTTTTATAAACGTATTTGTAACTCTTATCAAGAACACGGTTATCCTTATAGTAAGATGTAAGGATGCCCGAAACCGCTTGCTGTACACTGTTCCGGAAATCAGGCCAGGGCGTGTCGAATTCCGGGCGCAGCGGACTGTATCCGTCATTCCGTGCCCGTTGATTCGCATGGTAGGTGCTTAGTTTTTGCAGAAAAGCCCTTTCCGTACATGCAATGGTGACCGCATCAACGGCATGGTGCCGCTGATCATCGCGGTTCTTTTTCGGTTCAAAACGCACTTCTCCCTGCTTGTCGATCCAGATATCCCCCTCGATCACTTTTTCCCCGGGCGCTGCCCTGGGAGCGGGATTTTCCATGGGAATAAATTCATGTTCACCGCCGACTTCGAACAGCGCCCAGTATTTCCCAGGCGGAAGACTGGTTGCATACGCCTGGTCCGGATTGTCATCTGCGATCCATACCCCGTCTTCATCGATAGTCCCCTGCATTAGCACCTGATCGTCTCTTTGTTCCGGCTTCCCGCGGTATATTTTGGTAAAAGCGACCTCATCGGTATTAAGAGAAAGCAATGCCCAGGTATTACCGTCCTCCTGTTCACAGGGACATTCATAATTGTAGGATATAAACCTGTTTTTATTGACCTTTCCCCACAATGCGATCTGTCCGCTTTTTGGTTTCGGACGTTCGTTTCCGGTGAATTCCACTTTTTCGACATCAAAGCACCCCCAGTAACTACCACGGAACATATCACTGACTTTCACATTGCGATTTAATCGTTCACTGGTGAATTTCTCACCGTCAATACGTCCTTTT
>JAGYLW010000182.1 GCA_018400915.1 Fidelibacterota bacterium | reverse complement strand
AGCCAGTCGCATCTGCTGTGGATGGGGCTGCTCATGTATCTTGAACACCTCGGTTCACGCAGACAGATGCGCAACGAAAGGGACACGGACGCCTTTCTGGAGAACTTCGCCGTTCTCTGCGGCGGTCCCGATGTCGGAACGGTCGCGGATCCGGACACTCTCGCGTACTATGCGGAGCTTCTTGATCCCGGGTCTCTTGAGGAGCTGAGGGCGGACATGCTCAGGCGGCTTATCCGCATGAAGGTCCTTGACCGGTTCCGGATCGGGAACTGTATCCCCGTCGCGGTTGACGGAACGCAGCTGTTCACATTCGACTACAAACCCTGGGAGGCGTGCTGCCACAGAAAAGTCGGAAAGAACGGGGAAATACAGTATTTCGCCAGTGTTCTGGACGCGAAAATTGTCACCCCGAACGGCATGGCGCTGACCATCGCCACGGAGATGCTCACCAACGAGGGACATGACGAGTTCGATAAGCAGGACAGTGAACTTAAAGCGTTTCCGCGTATCGCCACCCGGATAAAGGCCGCGTTTCCCCGCACGCCTTTCGTTTTTCTTCTCGACGGGCTGTACGCGAACCAGAATGTCATCCGTCTGATGAAGCGTTACAACTGGCGGTACATAATAACCTTCAAGGAGGGCTCGATGCCGGAGCGGTACGAGGAATCCGGGACTCTGCGGGAACTGCAGCAGGACAACCGCCTGATCTCGGACGGAAACGGTGTGCACCAGGAGTTTTCATGGACCCGGGGATTGCCGATAGCGGAGTTCAGGCCGGATGTGATCTACTGCGAAGAGACGGAGGAAGGGGCGGACGAGTGCACTCGTTTCGTATGGCTTACAGATTTCGATGTTAACTGTAAAAATGTGGTGAACCTGTCAAACAACGGAGGACGTCTGCGCTGGAAAATAGAAAACGAGGGATTCAGAGTCCAGAAAAAGAACGGTTATGAGATGAAGCACGCCTACAGCAGGCATGAAAACGGCATGCGGATAATGTATATCCTGCTGACGATCGCCCATATGATCAATCAACTCGTCAGAAAGGGAACCCTGATCCGCTCTTTCGCTAAAGCGTTCGACACGGCAAAGAATTTCGCCAAACGTCTGACGGAATCGATCCGGCATGTAAGGCTCGATACGAAATTAATTGCTGCGCCCTGTCAGATCCGCTTTTCAGGAGCACCCGCTCCTCCTTAGCGCAATTCCCTCATGCCTGCCGTTCTCCATTGAATAACCGTTCGCCAAATCATGCGTCATAACGTTAGCACGTCCAGGGTCGGTGTCGCCCGATCTCACTCCCGGTGCAAATCACCGCAAAAAAACGGTGACCAATATATTGCGATGCGCGAGGCGGCCTGCTGATTCGTTTTTTCTGAATTTTTGCGGTTTGATTTGATATTTTCACCGCTCTTTGCAACAATAGACGCTGCGTGTTTTAAAAAAATGAAAGTGTTTTGTTCAAGAGTGACTAGTACTGCATCATGGTGAAAATGACGCATGGACTGCTTTCGTTTGTAGTACACACTTTAGTGTGCTCACTGAACTC
>JAGYLW010000181.1 GCA_018400915.1 Fidelibacterota bacterium | reverse complement strand
TAGCCCGAGATTTGGGGGCTGTATTTCTTTTGTTTCTTTTCTTTGTACAAGCAAAGAAAAGAAAAGAAAAAGAGGATGAGAAATGATGCCACGAATACCCCTTGACATTGACACAAAATTCTTTATAAGTTCACTATAGTTAGGGGCGCTGCGGAAGGAGGAGTTCCGTCGGCTGAGAAGCACCCTGGAACCTGATCCGGATAATACCGGCGGAGGAAAACATGAAACCTTTCATCGTATTCATCACGGCGCTTGCCGCCATGTGCGTCTTCGTATCAGGACAGACCGTCCTGAACGGGACCGTTGTCAACGCAAAAACCCAGAAACCCCTGGCCGCCGCTTCGGTGCAGGAACTTGAAGGGAAGTCCGGCACCTATACCGGCAAAAACGGATATTTTTCCCTGAAGGTCCCGCAACTGCCGGCGGAGATCAGGGTCTCGCACATCGGCTATGCCGAACAGACCCTTGTCTGCGACAGCACGGAGCTGCTTGTCGCCCTGAGGCCCATCGTTCTGCACGCCGACGAGGTCTTTGTCACCGCCCAGCGCGCGATCGACGGGAAAACCCCCGTCGCCTATTCCGAGCTGGAGCGGGAGGACATCGACGTGCTGTATCATCAGCAGGACGTGCCGCTGGTCCTGGACATGGAGCCGGGGGTCTACGCCTACTCGGACGCGGGGGACGGAAGCGGCTATTCCTACCTGAATATCCGCGGATTTTCCCAGGACCATATCGGCATCACCTACAACGGGGTCCCCCTGAACGATCCCGAGGCGCATGCCGTCTACTGGGTGGACCACGGCGATATTCTCAGCGGCGCCTCCGACGTCCAGGTGCAGCGCGGCATCGGCAACTCCCTTTCCTCCACCGCTTTCGGCGGCGCCGTGAACGTGGAGAGCGATATCAACAAGCTGGACCCGGGCGTGAACATCCGGCTCGGCTACGGGAATTTTGCCGACGGGAATGCCCTGGACGCCCCCTCGGGGAAACGCAGCATCTCCTATGCCGGGGACCTCTTCCCGGAGAAGGGGATCTCGGCTTCCTTCCGTTTCTCGGACCTCAGCAGTTCCGGCTACCGCATCGGCAGCGGCACGGAGCAGCAGTCCGCCCAGGTGAGCCTGCAGTGGTCGCAGCCCACCCACCGGACCCGTGCGGAATATCTCTGGGGACATGAAAAGACCCGTTTTTCCTGGGACGGGGTGAGCCCCCAGTACGGATACGACCTGGACGACATGGACGAGCGGCGCTACAACTATTACGCCGACACCACCTATCAGGGCGGATATGCGGACGTGAACCGGGATGTGTTCACCCAGTCCATCGCCCTGGTCAGCCACACCCATATCCTGAGCGAGCACCTGAAACTTGACGGGACGCTCTATCACATCGGAGGAGAAGGGTATTACCAGCAGTTCAAGGGCGGCTCCGACCCCGTCGCGTACAACCTCACGGAGGTCCTCGGGGACAGCAGCGAGGTGGACCTGATCCGCCGGAAATGGCTGGACAACCGCTACGGCGGCGGCGTGTTCCGTCTGAATTACCTTTTGCCGAAGCACATGATCACGGCCGGGGGCGACCTCCGCTT
>JAGYLW010000180.1 GCA_018400915.1 Fidelibacterota bacterium | reverse complement strand
TAACACCCGGACGGTTGTACCAGTCGAACCAGTGCCAGTCGGTAAGTCCCAGTTCCTCCCCGGGGGCGATATAGCTGCTTTCGTCCAGTCGGACCGTGTCGCTGGCGCGCGGGGTGTCCAGCAGTTTTACGGCGGCAAAGGCATCGACCTGATAGCTCCCCCCGCATTCCTGCTGGTCAAGGTCATAGATATAGGCATAGTCATAGGTGCTGTTATAGCCCATCATGTCGCCGTCGTTGGTATTGCAGGGACGTATGCCGCCGTAATAATAGGCGCTGAACATATCGGCGTCAAAATAAAAACCGAAATAGGCGTCCTCATAATCATATCCCGCGCCGCCGTTCAGCCCGTATTTGTCGCTTTCATTGACGACCTTCATGGTCACGAACATGATATCTTCCGCATAGGCCCGGCCGTAGGAATGCACCGTGGCGTATACCCGGCTCCCGGTCGGATAACCGGTGAGCTTGGAAACGGGTTCGCGGTCGGCATACTTGTCGTCGAACTCAAGATAGATATCCACGTCGGACGTGAAGCGTCCGTCCACCTCCTGCATATAGGTCGGTGATGAGGGATCGGTGTCCGTTGCGTACCAGCCCGGCCAGGAAGGGACTTCTTCACCGTCCGTATTCTCTTTTTTCGGCCAGGATTCCGGAGCGATGGAGGTGGCCAGCAACGGCCAGGTGTCACTTTCGTCCGTCCAGACACCGCCGGCATAATCCCCGGCGCTAATGTCACCGGAGTAGGTCGAACCCTTTGAGCCCAGGACCACGTCCCAGTCCGTATTGATCTGATTGCCGGTGCGGTCCAGCCAGGATTCCGACACGGTGGGTCCCCAGTAAAGGACCTGGTCCGGATTGTCCGGATGCGGGCGCATGGCCCAGGGATAGGCGTTCCCCGCTTCATCCCGGCCCGGAACCCCGAGCATAAAAGACACATTCGCCAGATACTGATATTCCCCCCAGGCACCGGCAACGTCATCCTGCCAGTGGTCGATAAAATTTCCGTAATTGAGGATACAGGTCTTGAATTTTCCCTGATCCGCATAGCTTTTCGCGCGTTCGTAAACGGGGTTTGCCAGTGATTTTCTGAATCCCGACCCGTACTTGACTTCCAGCGGGATCGCAAAAAGCAATACGGGCAGTAACAGACATCCTATGCGTTGTATATATTTCATGAACATCACTCCTTAAAACTCCACTTCGATGAAAAAGTCCAGGCTTCGCTTTGCATCGTAATACCAGGGCCTGTCGTAAAAGCTGGTGCTGCGCAGCCCCTCAAGGATATAGCCCTGGTCCACACCGCCCGGATTTTCCGGATCGCCGGTGCGGGGATAGACGTACAGGGCGTTTTTCCGGTTGAACAGGTTCGTGCAGATCAGCCCGAGCACCATCCGCTTGGCTCCCGGAATATCCACATATTTCCGGACGGCCATATTGGTGGTAAAGTACATCGGCATGCGTTCGCTGTTCTGCGGGCCCGCCTGGTCGCTGGGCAGAATGGGGGTATAGGGCGCGCCGGAAATGGCGACAAAGGTCAGGTTGGTCATGGTGTTCTGAAAAAGGTTGTAGGAACCCAAAGGGATCCCGTAGCCTTTCGGGACCCGCAGGGTCATCTGTGCGCTGAGGTCATGGGTGCGGTCGTAATCCTG
>JAGYLW010000018.1 GCA_018400915.1 Fidelibacterota bacterium | reverse complement strand
TGGCTTTTTCCTGCATCGCGAACAATTATCACTGTAAAACCAAGGCGATCACCGATCTGCATGAGCAGATCGTGGTGGCCCTTTCCAATCTGGAATAGCATGGATAGCCCCGGAAAAAAGTCCATGGTCTGTGTCGTGTGCCCCCTGGGGTGTAAGCTGAGCATAGAAAGAACCTCCGGAGGCTACCGCGTAAAAGGCAGCAAATGCAAGCGTGGCGAGGAATATGCCGTCCGGGAATTCACAAACCCCACACGCATGCTGACCAGTACGGTAAAAATACGGGGATCGGTCCACCGGCGGCTTCCGGTTCACAGTTCGGAACCGCTGCCGAAGGGGAAGATCTTTGAGGCTATGGAATATATCAATGCCTGCACCGCGCATCCGCCGGTAAGGTGCGGACAGGCCATTATCAGGAATATCGCGGGAACCTCCGTCGATATCTGTGCATCGAGGGACATGAAAAAATGAACGACAAAAATATTGAACAAACCGTTCGTGACCTTCAAAAGCGTTTGCGTGAACACAATTACCGTTATTACGTCCTTGACGATCCCGTGATCTCCGATGCGGAGTATGACCGGATGTTCCGGGAGCTGCAGGAGCTGGAGAAAGCACATCCGGAATTTTCGCGGCCGGATTCTCCCACGAAACGTATCGGCGGCACATTGCAGAAAGCGTTCGGGACCCTCGAGCACCGCACTCCCATGCTGAGCCTTTCCAATGCACTCAATGAAAAGGAATTGCGGGAATTTCACAAACGCCTCGTCAAGTTCACGGGGGACGCCGGCACCGAACTGGTCGGCGAACCCAAGCTGGACGGCCTTGGCGTTGAGCTGGTCTATGAGAACGGTATCTTTACGGCCGGAGCGACCCGCGGGGACGGTTACACGGGAGAAAACATCACCGAAAACCTCAGGACGATACGGCAGATACCGCTGCGCCTGCACGGAGACCCCGTCCCCTCCTTGCTGGAAGTCCGCGGCGAGGTCATTATTTCCAAAGCAAATTTTGAACGTTTGAACCGTGAGCGCGGATCCCGGAATGAAAAACCCTTTGCCAATCCGCGCAATGCCGCGGCGGGTTCCCTGCGTCAGCTTGATCCCCGGATCACGGCCTCACGTCCGCTGGAGATCTTTATCTATGCCGCCGGGAAGATCGAAGGGAGGGACTTTGACAAACACAGCGGGTTCCTTCAGGCGCTGCGGGACTGGGGGCTCCGGACCAACCCTCTGAATGCAATCCTTCACGGGGAAGAGGAAATGATCGGCTATTTCCGTAATATGGAGCAAAAGCGCGGGGAACTTCCCTATGACATTGACGGTGTCGTTATCAAAGTGAATTCCATGGAGATCCGGGACAGGATGGGCATGCGGACCCGGACCCCGCGCTGGGCGATCGCCGGAAAATTCAAGGCGCGCCAGGAGATAACGCAGATCAGAAATATCGAGGTGCAGGTCGGCAGGACCGGTGTGCTGACCCCGGTGGCAAATCTCAAGCCCGTGCAAATCGGCGGAGTGCTCGTGAAACGGGCGACACTGCATAATCAGGACGAGATAGACCGCAAGGACATCCGGGAGCATGACTGGGTGGTCGTGGAGCGCGCCGGGGATGTGATCCCGAAGGTCATCAAGGTCATCGAGGACCGCCGCCCGGCGGGCACCCGATCCTATCGCCTTCCGGACCGCTGCCCGGTCTGCGGTGCCCGTGTACAGCGCATTGATGACGGGGTTGCCGTAAAATGCGTGAACCGTGAATGTCCTTCTCAGCTGAAGAACGGAATACAACATTATGCTTCCAAGCGCGCCATGGATATTGAAGGGCTGGGGGGAAAGACGGTCGAACAGCTTGTGGAGAATGGTCTGATCGCCTCCGTTGCGGATCTCTATCGTCTTGACCGGGAGGCCCTGCTTCAACTTGAAGGCTTCGGAACAAAGTCCGCGGATAATCTCCTGGAGGCCGTCGAAAGGTCAAAGCGACGCCCGCTCTCCCGGTTCATCTATGCACTGGGGATCCCGAATGTGGGAGAATATCTTGCGGGGGTGCTGGCGGAGCGTTTCGGTTCACTCGGAAAGCTGATGGAAGCGGATGAGGATATTCTCACCGCCATCGGGGATATCGGGGGGATCGTTGCCGAGAGCATCGTCAATTACTTTGGCAATGAAGCCAACCACGCCACCATAAGAAATCTGCAGGAACTGGGCATTGATCCCCGCGCGGTAAAGCGTAAGGATACCGCATTGAAGGGGAAGACCTTTGTCTTTACCGGGTCGCTTTCCGGGATGACACGTGATGAAGCAAAGGAAAAAGTGCGCCGTTTCGGCGCGAAAGCAAGCGGAAACGTTTCTTCAAATACGGATTATGTGGTTGCGGGTGAAGAAGCGGGCTCAAAGCTTGACAAGGCAAGGTCCCTTGACATTCCCGTTCTTGACGAGGAGGAGTTCACCGGCCTGCTGAAAAAATATTCGGAATAAACTCAGGAAAAGACCGGGAGCAACACAAACCGGAAGGCATCCGGGAAAGGCCGGGGATGAGGATGCGGATAAAAGAATTGTCCCCATAGCTGTTCACCGGGAGCTTCGGAGCATATTATCCGCCTTGCGGCCCCCGGTTGTCCGCAGAAGATACAGCCCTCATTTCTCCTTGCAGAAGTCAATGACCTTATCGGCGATATCCAGATAATGTTTGCTTTCCTCGCTCCCGGGTTTGCTTTCCACGTCGGGCAGCCGGTATCGGTGGCCGTCATAATATCTTCATTGAGCGGGATCTCACCGAGGAAATTCACGTTGGAGCGTTCGCTTTCCCGCATGCCGCCGTTCTGTCCGAAAACATAGGATCGGTGCCCGCATTCGGGACAAAGAAAATAGCTCATATTTTCGACAATGCCGATGATGGGCACATTGACCTTCTCGAACATGTTAATGCCGCGGGTCACATCGGCCAGTGCAAGGTCCTGCGGGGTCGTGACAATGATCGCGCCGGAAAGGGCGATCTTCTGGACAAGACTCAGCTGAATATCCCCGGTGCCGGGAGGGAGGTCAATGACGAGGTAATCCATTTTCTTCCATATGACTTCATTGAGAAGCTGTTCCACCGCACGGGTGGCCAGGGGGCCGCGCCAGATGATCGCAGAACGGGTATCGACGAAGAATCCCAGCGACATGATCTGGATTCCGAATTTCACAGCCGGGAGAATGCCGTCTTCGCCGACGGATTCCGTGGGTTTGTGCTGGCCGAACATCATGGGCACGCTGGGGCCGTAAAGGTCAAGGTCCAGAAGCCCCGTGTCATGACCTCTTGCTTTCAGGGACAGGGCAAGGTTGGCGGCCACGGTGGATTTCCCCACGCCTCCTTTCCCGGAAGCAATGGCGATCACGTGACGTGCGTAGCTGATCTTTTTCTGGCCCTCAAAGGGATTTTTTTTATTGTTGGTTTCCATTTTTTTCTCCTGAATAGAAAAGGGCAGATTAAACTGCCCTTTCTGGTTTTTTCGCTGATGTCCCGTTTAACCTTCTGAGATCGCTTCAACGGGGCAGGCGGCAATACATGCCAGGCAGTCAATGCAGAGATCTTCATCGCAAACCGCTTTGCCGTCTTCGAGCGACAAGGCTTCAACCGGGCAAACCTCAATGCATTCGCCGATACCTTCACATACGTCATGATTAACTACAACTGCCATTATTATTCTCCTTTTTCACTTATCTTTCAACATTCGAAACTTAAGTGTTTAAAATTTTATTCTCAATGACTTTTTAAGATATTTTATCTTTTTTATTTATTTTTTTTACCGGGATACATAAATTCAGAAAAACGGTAAGGAGGATATTATGCATGTGTTTTCACGTCTTGGGAATGTTGTTGTTGCACCGGCAACCTGTTTTACATCCATCCGTGATGAAGGAAAGAGATGGACGGACTATGTGGTCCCTTTTGTTCTGCTGATCTCCATGATGATCGTGTTCCTCTTGTTGAGCTCTGAGGTCATGCAAAAAGAACAGATCAGCACCATTCAGGGAATGGAACAGCTGAGCCCCGGGCAGAAGGAACAGGCAATGGAGAAGCTGGGATCCTCCCTGCTGACTTCCATGAAATATACCGGGGCTGTCGTACAGGTCATTGTTTCCGCCCTTTTCACGGCGCTAATATTCTGGATCGCGGGAAATTTTGTCGGCGGGGGTGAACATACATTCGGGACCCTACTGGTTACCGCGCTTTATATCCAGGTCATTACCATACCGGAATCAATACTTAAATTACTGCTGATCCTGCAGAAGGAGAGCGTGAACGTTTATCTCGGGCTTGCTTCCTTTGTGAGCAGCCCGGAACCGGGATCTTTCGGATTTCAGTTCCTCGCCCAGTTTGAATTCTTTAAGATCTGGCGTATTGTACTCTGGTATGTTGCCTTCAGGATCCTGTACCGGTACGGAACGAAAAAATCTGCTCTGCTTGTAGGGGTCCCTATGCTTCTGGGCATGCTGCTTGCCGCGCTGTTCATTTCCATGTCCGCCGGCGGGATGTGATTCGTTTTTTCCGTACATGCAGCAATTTTTACAGGGTCATTACGATACCCCGAAAGCTTCCTGCGGGATCGGAGAGAGGAGGACTCCCGCTCTGTGACGGGGTTCTCAGCTGAAAGTCATGGGGGAGCGGTCGACAAAAGGCGGTTTTACGACAAGCGCCTGCAAACGCCGGCCCCGAACTTCAAGAAAGAGCGTATTGCCGCTTTTGGAGAATTTGCGTTCCACATAAGCGGTGCCGATCCCGGTATTGAGCGTGGGGGACATGGTGCCGCTGGTCACCGTACCGACCTTTTTATCGCCGGCGTATAAAACATATCCCGGACGGGGGATACCGCGTTCGCACATCTTGAAAGCGATGAGCCGGCGCTGCGGTCTTTCCTCCTTTACCTTTCGGATGGCTTCCTTTCCGATAAAGTCGCCCTTTTCCAGCCGGGTGATCCAGCTGAGCCCGGCCTCTACGGGATTTGTGCTCTTGTCAATATCATTGCCGTAAAGGGCGTATTTCATTTCGAGGCGCAGAGTATCGCGGGCACCCAGGCCGACGGGTTCCGGAACGGTCTTTCTTCCCTTTCCGAAAAGACGGTCCCATACATGCAGTGCGTCAGCGGGCGCGTGATACAGTTCGAATCCCGGTTCCCCCGAATATCCGGTGCGGGAAATGATCATAGGACGTCCGGCCAGTTCCGCCTCTCTGAAATGGTAAAAACCGATGTTTTTCAGCTCAATGTCTGTGAGATCCTGCAGCACTTCCAGGCATTTCGGCCCCTGGACAGCCAGAAGCGCCGTGTCGTCACTGATGTTGCTGACCCCGGCATCGCCGCGAACATGCTCTCTGGCCCAGGAGAGATCCTTGTCAATATTGGAAGCGTTGACGACCATCATGTATTTGCGGGAATGAAAGCGGTAGACGATAAGGTCGTCAACAATCCCGCCGTCGGGATAGCACATGGCGGAATACTGCGCCTGCCCGTCGGAGAGCTGGGATACGTCATTGGTCGTGATATACTGCAGAAAATGCTCCGCATCCTTTCCTTCCACGAGGAATTCTCCCATGTGGGAAATGTCGAATACGCCGGCAGCATTTCTCACCGCAAGGTGTTCGTGCCGGATGCCCTTATAGGATATGGGCATATTGTAACCCGCAAACGGGGATATTTTTGCATTCAGTGCAATATGCCGTTCGTAAAAAGGGGTGTTTTTGCTCATCGGTGCCTCCTTTTACCACAGGTCGCGTTTTTTGAAATCGTCATAGATCTGCAGTTCGCGCTGTATCTGCTGCAATGCTCCGCGCAGGGTTCCGTCAACTTTCACTCCGGTTTCGCCGCGCGCGCTTGCCAGCTTTCGCACCAGGGTACCGAAGGCTTCCAGCTCGTCGTCATCGAGTTCGATCCGGATCTTATTGATCATGACTCACCTCGTTTGAGTTTTATGTTATATTCATAGGAGGAGATCTTTTCGATAATGATCGTATCTCCCGGTTTCACGTTCTTTTCGCTCATATAACGTGTTGTTCCCTTGTTCGTGCTCCGGTTGCGGAAAACGAAGGTCTTTTCCACGATATCGGTCTCAATGTCGAATCCCGCGTCGGTATGCAGCACAAGGGTGCGCACCCGGTAATTTTTATCCACATTATTGGAAGGATTCATGGCGCCGAACACATCAAAAGGGAAAAAATCCTCATGACCTTTCACGGAAAACTGCCGCTGCATCATGAAAAGATTCTGCCGTGTGATCGGGATCTCAATGCGGCTGTATCCCATGGAAAAAGGTCTTGGACCGAGAAACTGATCAAATTGGAAACCGTTACTCATTTGTCGTGTCCAGCTCCAGGTCTATCCGGTTGTGAATGGGTTCATCCAGATCGTTCATCCCTTCGATATTGAGGGTGATGTGTCCGGGCACCGGTTCCAGCTCCATGAGGTCATTAAAAAAATGCAGTAAATGATCATGGGAAAATCCGTCGTAGAAAATATAATTATGCTGCTGCTTGTCCCAGTGACGCGACCGGGAAAGGTTATATTCCAGTCCGTGCGTCGTCCTGACCGGGTTCCCGTCCCTGTCGAATATTTCGATCGTATCGACCATGAGCTCAAGGAACGAGTCCCCGATCTGTTCCTCCAGGCCGTTAATGCGGCTGAGGACCTTTTTAGAGAATTGGCTGAATTTCATGAAAGGCTCCAGATAACGGGTATTTTGTGTTTATGGTCTTTATTTATCCTGAAAGGATAGGTATTCCGGTCAATGATCTTTTCACCGCAGCGGCTGCAATAGGTGTTATTGTCAAACCCCGGATAATTCCCCACATAGACATACCGCAATCCGCATTTTTCCGCCGTTGCCTTTGTGCGGCGGAGGGTCTCCCGCGAGGTCATTGGATGGTCCTTCATCTTATAATCCGGGTGGAACGCACTGATGTGCAGGGGAACATCCTTTCCGCAGTGCTGTATGATCCATTCACATTCTTTTTCTATTGTTGCTTCACTGTCATTCACACCGGGAATGATCAGCGTGGTGATCTCGGTATGAATGCCGCGGTTCGCACAATAATCGATCGTGTCCAGCACCGGCTGCAGGCTTCCGCCGGTATATGTTTTGTATACCTCATCGGTAAATGCCTTCAGGTCGATATTTACGGCCTGCATCCGGGAAAGCACTTCCTTGCGTGCCGTTTCGGAGGCATATCCGTTGGTAATGAAAACGCAGGGGATCCCCGCTTTTTCCGCATGTTTCTGTATGTCGAGCGCATATTCGGAAAAAACAAGGGGCTCGTTATAGGTGAATGCGATGGAGCGGCACGCGCTTTCCCGGGCTTTGTTAACAATATCTTCCGGCTCAAAGCGGGTCGTATGATGCCCCGTTTCCGCAGAAAGATGCCAGTTCTGGCAGAATTTACAGAAAAGATTGCATCCCTGTGTGCCGATGCTGAAAGTACGGGTCCCCGGAAGGAAATGATACAGCGGTTTTTTTTCAATGGGATCGATCTGCAATGCCGAAGGGATGCCGTAAACCGTGCTGAACAGCTCTCCGTCAATGTTCACCCGCACCCTGCAGAGCCCCGCCTGACCTTCTCTGATAAGGCAATGGTGGGGGCAGAGTTCGCAACGTACGGCATTGTTCTCTTTTTCCCAGAACAAGGCTTTTTGCTTAGTCATATGATCATTCATGATGTTTTATCAGTATCATTTCCAGCAGCCAGCTGGTGATCGAAAGCACAATGGCCGCCCAGAAAGCAGTGGCAAAATTATGGATCACAAACCCCGGGATAAGGAACGAGGTCAGCCAGACCATGAATCCGTTAATGAACAAATAGAATATTCCGAATGTCAGTGCCGTGATGGGGATCGTAATAAGCGCCAGAAAGGGTTTTACGAAGGCGTTCAGTATACCGAACAGGACGGCAATGGCGATCAGGGTGAAAAATCCGTCGATGTAGATGCCTTTGAATAAAGTTCCCACGATCGCAAAAGCAAACAGGTTGACCATAATTTTTATGAAAAATGTTATTTCTCTCATTTTACATCCCCGAAAATCCGCTGATGTTTAATAAATTGTACTTGTTAAGTTTACAACAAAGCAAACATGATGTCAAGCAATATTAATCCTGAAGGAGCGGGCCCGGGATCTGCCCCGGACCCGCCATGCATTGATCAGTACAGGTATTTGAACTGTTCAAAACTGTTCAGGTTTTTAAACGCTTCGATCAGGCGTTTGGTAAAGCCCTTTTCCCCTTCGATCATCCAGGCGCGGGGGTCGTACTTTTTCTTGTTGGGCTTATCGGGCCCTTCGGGGTTGCCGATCTGCGCCTGCAGGTAAGCGTCATATTTGTCCATATAGTCTTTAATGGGTTTGGTGTATGCCCACTGCGTATCGGTGTCGATATTCATCTTGATGACCCCGTAGGAAATGGCTTCCTCGATCTCTTCCGGCGCGGATCCGGACCCGCCGTGGAACACGAAACTGACAGGTTTGGCATCAAGTCCGTGTTTTTCCGAAATATATTTCTGAGAATTATCGAGGATCTTCGGGGTGAGTCTGACATTCCCCGGTTTGTAGACGCCGTGCACGTTCCCGAAGGAAGCGGCGACCGTGAACATGGGGCTGATCCTGCGCAGCTCACGATACGCATGATCAACTTCCTCCGGCTGGGTGTACAGCTTGGAATTGTCAATATCCGTATTATCCACGCCGTCTTCCTCACCGCCGGTCACGCCAAGTTCGATCTCCAGGAGCATGTCGATCTTTGCCATGCGTTCCAGGTACTTTTTACTGATCTCAATATTCTCTTCCAGCGGTTCGGCGGAAAGGTCGATCATGTGTGAACTGAACAGCGGTTCCCCGTGTGCTTCGTAATATGCTTCACCCGCATCCAGAAGGCCGTCGATCCACGGCAGTTTCTTCCTGGCGCAGTGGTCCGTATGCAGAATGACGGGAACGCCGTAATGCTTTGCCATTTCACGGACATGTTTTGCCCCGGCGACCGCCCCGGCGACCGCCGCTTTTTCATTGCTGTTGTCGAGCTGTTTTCCGGCGTTGAATACGGCGCCTCCGTTGGAGAACTGTATCATAATCACGGATCTTGATGCTTTCGCGGCCTGCAGTGCGGCATTTACGGAACTTGATCCGATGACGTTCACGGCAGGGAAAGCGAACTTGTTATCCTTTGCATAGTTCAGGATGTCCAGCAGGTCTTTCCCGGTGATCACACCCGGTTTCAGATTGGGTTTGACTGACATGTCATTACTCCTTTGTATTATTTTCCAGTGACAGTGTAAGGGTTTTAATATCACAGACTTCTGCGGGGCCGAAGTACTGTATGGGCCCGGGATATACGTAGTGGGTCCCCGTCGCCCATTTTTCACGGTGGGCCGCCAGTGCCCGGAACGGTTTTCCTTCAAGGTCCACCATCGCTTTTTTTATCACCGGCTTATCCTTGCCGCGCCGCCGTTCAATATTCATCATCTGCGTGATGGGAATACCGCCCGGTACCCAGTTTTCGGCTGCATCGCAGAGGTGCCGTACGGCGGACATGTACCCGCTCCGGCGGTTCGAGGCCAGCATGGATGCGGTATAGCCCAGGGCGTACGTGTAATCCGCATCGAAATTAGAGGGGAAGGAACAACGGCCTTCATACCCGAAAAAATGGGTATGGGTCTTAAAAGTGCCCTTGTATTTTCCTTCGCTGCGTATCGCCTCCAGGCGTTCGCCGGTCATCTCCACCAGCAGTCTGTCGGTTTCAATTAACGATACTTGTACGTTCCCGTGCGGATCTCGTTCCATAATAAGTTGTTCGGCGATGGTTTTCGGCAGGGAAAGATAGAGTTTTTTGCTGTGTTCCTGCAATTTTTTGCTGATATATTTCCGTTTGTCATCCGCATCGTGAAGGGAATCGATGTCCTTGCCGTGCTTTGCCATAAGTTCATTGAGCTCGGCGATAAGGATTTTCATTTCCGGAATGAATTCGATCAGTCCCTCGGGAATAATGGCAACCCCGAAATTATCTCCTTGTTCCGCCCGGGCTGCGACCACATTTGCCAGGTCATTGACGATATCATCAAGGGTTTGTGCCTTATCGGCGACCTCTTCAGAAATAACGGCGAAGTTGACCTGAGTGCGCAGTGCGCATTCCAGAGCAATGTGAGAAGCGGAACGTCCCATCAGCTTGATGAAATGCCAGTATTTCTTTGCGGAATTTGCGTCACGTCCGATATTGCCGATGAGCTCGCTGTAGACCTTCGTTGCAGTGTCAAAACCGAAGGAAATTTCGATCATGTCGTTTTTCAGATCCCCGTCGATGGTCTTGGGAACGCCGATAACGGTCAGGTCCTCACCTTTTTGCTGATAGTATTCCGCAAGCACCGCCGCATTGGTGTTGGAATCATCGCCACCGATGATCACCAGCGCCTCTATTCCAAGATCTTTACAGTTTTCCAGGGCCTGTTCCATCTGCGCTTCTTTTTCGAGCTTCGTACGGCCCGAGCCGATCATGTCAAATCCTCCGGTATTCCGGTAACGGTCGACGGTTTCTGCATCGAGTTCACGGTACCGGTTCTCGGTCAGGCCGGAAGGGCCGCCCAGAAAGCCGTACAATTTTGAATCGGGATGACAGTATTTCAGGCCGTCATAGAGGCCTGCAATGACATTGTGGCCGCCTGGCGCCTGACCGCCGGAGAGGATCACGCCTGCATTCAGGGGGCGGTATTCCGTTCTTTCACCGGTTTTGAACGTGACCTGCGGCAGGCCGTAGGTTTCCGGAAAGAGTTCCCTGATCTTTTTCCGGTTACCGGCCGCTTCGCCGGGTTTCCCCTCACTGAGCGTGATGCCGGCATCCGTATCGAACACCTTCGGCAGTTTCGGTCTGTAGCTTTTTCGCTTCTTATCTAGAACGGATGAATTATTCATCATTTACCTCCTTCTGAATTGCGTTTTAATATAATAAAAAAATGTTCGGAGTGTAATAATATTGTGGAAATTGTCCCAGAGCAGTCTGCAATACAATATAAATCATTGTATATAATAAAGATATAATGATTATTCTTCATAAGGAGGGGGTTGTAATGACTGGCGGGTTCAGAAAATGAAATGAGGGCTGTATGAAGGAAGAAAGGGAGATATTTCTGTTCCAGGGAATAAACCCTTATAAAATAAAAAAACCCGCCTTTTGAAGACGGGTTTAAAAACTGAAGAAGGGATTCTAGTTGACCGCTTCTTTTAATTTTTTTGCAGCTTTGAACTTCACGTTCTTAGAAGCTGCGATATGGATCTTTTCACCTGTCTTGGGGTTAACGCCTTCACGTGCGGCACGTTCGGCTACCGAAAAAGTTCCAAGACCCGCAACAGCAAATTTCTCGCCTTTTTTGACTTCATCCAGAAGGGTGTCAACAAAAGCATTCAATACTTTTTCAGCTTCGACTTTTTTGACGTCGGCTTCTTCTGCCAATACTTTCAACAGTTCGTCTTTCTTCATTTCTCTTCTCCTTTATTTGTTTATTTAAGAGGACATTCCTTTCCTGTTTCGCAAAAAAATAATAATAAATATCGCATAAACAAAGGTTTTTTTCACTTCTTGCCATTACACGGTACTTTTGATGAACGGTTGTGAAGCAACAATGTTCACTGTAAATATCCCTCATCGCTCCGGTTTACGATCCGTCAATCCAAAAAAATCCATGATCCACCAGGGAAGATGAAAATCAATATCTTTTGAATATACAGAGCGTTTTCCCCCTTTATCGACGGATTTTCCGGGATCGATCAGCATCTGATGCCCGGTTTTTGCAGCATCCAGCCGTATTAAACGGGTTTCATTTCCCTTTTTATAGCTATATGCCGTTAAATGCGGGTTGCCTCTGTAATTTTCAACCGTATCCGTCGCATTGATATCAAAGCCGTATGCCTTTCTCCATTGTTCCATTATGCCGGACGCATTTTCCGGTGTGACTATTTTATCCCTTTTTCCCTGTATTACCGCCAGGCGCGGCAGCGGCCCGCTGAACTGATCGTTTTTCAGCGGCATCGCAGAGGGAGCGGCGATAAGGGCTGCCGCCCCGAATAATTGCGGATATGCATGAAGCATCACATGGCTCATGCTGCCGCCGGCGGACAGGCCGGTAATGTAGATGTTCTCATGATCAACGGGATAAGTCTTCCGCATATGCATGATCATATTACGGACAGAAAGGATCTCTTTGTTTAATTTTTTCATGTCGTTATTGAAATGCACACTGAAAGCGCGGGCGATATTATTCGTAAAGCGCTGCTGGGGATACAGGAGAAGGACACCAAGGGAATCCGCGAGTTTATTCCAGCCGCCGCAGCGTTTCATTGACCGGGCGCTCAGCATGCTGCCGTGAAGGATCAGCACCAGCGGATATTCCTCCGTACTGTCCATATTCGCCGGAAGATAGTGGAACATTGTTAATTTTCCCGGATTTTCACCGAAATCTCTGACGCGGTCGAGCGAACGGGTCGCTGAAGCCGGGATAAAGGCGAGCAGGAGGAGACATACGGCAATGATTTTTTTCATGAGCTTTCTCTGAATGTTTTTATGGGCAGGCAGGATGCATGAACCTGAAATAACACCGGTAAGGTGCCTTTGGGACACAGGATATGGGTAACAACGTTCCTGCCTGACGGTCCTTATTTCCCGCTTTCAAGGGTGTGGATCAGCTCCTCGTTCAATTCCAGTTTCAGCGGTTTGAGCTTATCTCCCCAGTAAAGTGTGGTATGCGGGAAAGGTATCTCGATATTCTGTTTGTCAAAGGCATACTTCAGACGTTTGCGGTATTCGCGTCCGACGGACCATTGCTGGACCGGTTTGGTCTTGAAACGCGCCTTGATCACCACCGCGCTGTCTGCGAATTTATCCAGCCCGAAGATCTCGATCGGCTCAAGGATCCTGTCTTTGAACTCCACATCGTTCTGCAGTTCGTCCCCGACCTGCTTCATGATATCCATGACCTTCTGCACATCCTCTTTGTATGCGACGCCGATATCAAAGACCATGGCGGACCAGTCCTTGGTCATATTGGAAATATTACTGATCTTTCCGTTCGGAAAAATGTGGGTCACTCCGGAAAAATCACGCAGCGTAATCGTACGGAGCTCGATCTTTTCCACGAGTCCGCCGGTGCCGTCGATGATGGCAACATCGCCGGTGCGGATCTGATTTTCAAGGATGATGAAGAATCCCGAAATAAAATCGCGCACCAGTTCCTGAGCACCAAAACCTACGGCCAGGCCGATGATACCGGCACCGGCGATGATGGGACCGATATTAAGTCCGAATTTCTGAAGGATGATCATCAGAAAGACAGCCCACAGGACGATCCTGACGACTACCTGCAGGATATTAGCGAGAGTGTCGATACGTTTTGTCGTTTCCCCGGTATCCACATTCTCGTTTTTCTCGGCGCGGGCGATCATAGCCTTACGCAGTTTCTTGAATGTTATTCGTACCATTTTAAAGGCGACAAAAGCGATCACGATCACGACAAGAAGGGAGGGAAGCTCCGTCGTGATCCAGTGCATCAAGTTCTCGAGCAGCTTTTGCCAGAACGTAGCGGTAAATACCTCTTCCATGGTATACTCCTTTTAAGTTATTTTCAAAAGAACGCAACAGGCCGCTTCAACCTCTGCAATTAGCGGCTGCTTTTTTCGGACAGTACCGTGATCAGTTCCTCCGCCCAGGTGCGGATGGCATTTTCGTCACGTACGTCAAGGGGAGCCTCTTTTTTCACACCGAAGATCAGGCGCATGGGAGCCGGCAGCGGATCCGGGACCCGTCCACCGAACATTCCCGTTTTTACGGGTTTCACGATTTTGCTGACCGGGTCCAGGCATTTCCGGATACGTGTCTGCCAGAAATGATAGCCGTTATTCAGCATATAGGCATCGAGAAAATAAGCTACAGGTACATTTTTCAGTGCATTCCGGTGTTTTTTTACGAACTCTGTTGCTTCCGTTTTCCAGCGCATGCCGTGCACCGGGGCACCGATGACGAAGGCGTCATACTGGTCAAAATTTTCAACGGCCGACAGCGGGATCACATCGGGGATAACGCCCCGGTTTCCCGCAATATGACCGATCTCTTCGGCGATTTCCTTGGTGGTATTGGTGACCGTCTCATAAGTGATACATAACTTTTTCATTCTTATACCTCATCATTAAATCATCAGAACCGCTATGAATGTGATATCCTGCTCCGCGCTTTCCGGGGCGGTCATTTCTTCCGGAGCGCTTTTCCCGCGCTGACGCCGGTATGCCGTCCGTTGGAGACGGTGAGGATACCGCTGACAAAAACATAGTCAATGCCTTCGGGATACTGATGCGGGTCCGTGTACGTGGCCTTGTCGATCACTGTTTCGGGATCGAAGATCACGATATCGGCAAAATATCCCTTTTTCAGGAATCCGCGCCGGGGGATGCCGAAGACGTCCGCGACCTGACCGCTCATTTTGTACACGGCGGCGGGAAGGTCCATGACATTTTCTTCACGGACGTATTTCCCCAGCACCCTGACATTGGATCCGTAGGCACGCGGGTGCTGTTTCCCTTTGCCGAGCTCGCCGTAGGGGGCGTAGGCGGAAGCGTCCGAACAGACCATGACGAAATCCTCCTTCAGCACCTTCTTCAGGTTGTCCTCGTCCATGGCAAAACCGATCATGTCGGCGTGAATATCTTCCAGAAGCACCTTCTTCACATAATCGTAGCCGCTTAACCCCGTTTCCCTCATGCCCTCCGCCACGGTTTTGTCCGCCCGGCGGGGATTGCTGCAGTCCGAGATCAGGAAGCGGTCGTGACCGCCGATATTTTTGAACTTATTCTCGGCGTATTCGCGGAATTCCGCGTCATTCTCCGGGTCCCGGAGGCGGGCGATCACATCCTCGTCGCTTCCTGCCCGTGCCCAGCTCGGCAGAAAGACGGCAAGGGAGGTATTGTACGCATTGTAGGGATAGCGGTCCGCCGTGATGTCAAGGCCTTCCTCCCGGGCGGCGCGTATCCTTGCGATCGCCGTATCGATCAGCGGCCAGTAGGGCTGGTTGCAGGCCTTAAAATGGGATATCTGTACCCGGGCACCGCTCTCGCGGCCGATGCGGATGGCTTCTTCGACCGCCTCAACAAGCTCTGCGTCCTCATTGCGCATATGCGTTGCGTAGATCGCGTTATGGTCTTTCAGGACTTTTGCCAGCGCAATGAGCTCTTCCGTGGAAGCGAAGGATCCCGGCGCATATTCAAGGCCCGTACTCATGCCCCAGGCTCCCTGTTCAAGCTGTTCCTCCAGCAGTTTTTTCATTGTTTCCAGCTGTTCCGCAGTGGGATCGGCATCAACGTTTCCCATGACATAGCGCCGGAGATTGCCGTGTCCGACAAGCGAGGCCTGGTTGATCGCGGTGCCGTGCTTGTCAAGCGTATCGCAGTAGCTTTTATAATCCGGATAGGCGTTCGCGGAAGACCACATGCTTTTGTCGCCGGCCTTTTGCGGAAAGGGGCTGTAACCGCAGTTGCCGGTGACCTCGGTAGTCACTCCCTGGCGGACCTTGGACTCGGCTTTCGGATTGATCAGCAGTTTGGTGTCCGTATGACTGTGCGGGTCAATGAACCCCGGGGAAACCACGCGGTTTTCGGCATCAATGCGCAAATTGGCGTTTTTTCGGGAAAGGTCTCCCATGGCGGCAATCTTGTCGCCGCGGATCGCGATATCCGTTTGTTTCGCTTTGCCGCCGCTGCCGTCAAGAACGGTCCCGTTGGCAATAATAATGTCGTAATGGTCATTGCAGCCCAGAAGCGTAAGCATAAGCATAATGATGACTCCTCCGTAAAAGCTCCGATATTTCATGACAACCCCTTGATTTTTGTAATGCGGATATTTTTCATTACAGGAACATACAAAAAAGCGGAGAAAAAAGTAATAAAATTATATTTCCTGCGGACCGGCCGGATATTTTACAGGATTTTTCATGAAAAAACGTTTATTATCAGTGAAAAATCCTCTATTTTATGTCAACATGATAAAATAAGGAAGATTATGCTGAGAAGATCCCGAATTCTATTGTTTGTCGCACTGATAACCTGCCTGCCGCTCCTGGCGGGCAAGCTGATGTATCACGATATGTTCCTTGTGGACCGCGTCAGGGATTCCCTGATGCAGGCGGGGTGGGATTACCGGACGGAATTTCCTTATTTTATGAAGAGCGCCCGGACGGCAAGTTCGCCGAAAAGCTGTGTTTTTTCCCCCGATGGGAAATACGTCTACGTAACCCTGCTGGGGCAGCGGAATGTGGCGGTGCAGGTCTATTCCGTCGATCCTTTTGAAAAGATCCGCACAGTGTCCCCGCCCTGCAGGGACGAATCAAAGAACTACGGTTTTGCCGAGGGGGTATGCTATGAACCGGACGGAAGCTTCTGGTTCACGCGCATGACCACGGGCGAATACTTTGTTTATCATCCGGGATCCGATTCGCTCGAAGCGGCACGTTCCGCCGGCGGCGTATGGACAAAGTCCCTGGAATTCAGTCCCAATAACCGGCAGGTGGCCATGTCCCACTGGATCTCACGGCGCATCTCCGTCATCGATGCCCGCACCCACCGCCTGATAAGGAATCTCAATACGAGCCAGATCCCCCGGGGCGTTGCCTGGATCGGCAACGACACTCTGGCCGTGGCGTTATACGGAGGCGCGAACAGTACCGACTGCGGCATTGAGGTCTTTGATGTGCGGACCGGGAAGAAGGTACAAAGTATGCCGGAACACCGTTCCGCGATGCGGGACGTGCGTTACGATCCCCGGAAAAAAATGCTCTACTATGATGACATGCGCTTTGCGCTGGTATATAAGTATGACTGGATACGGCGGGAGACCCTGGACAGGATCGAGGTTGACAGCCATCCGAACACCATCCGCCTGACTCCGGACGGTGAATATCTTTTCGTCAGTTGCCGGGGACCGAATAATCCCGGGGGCTACACACTCCCGAGTCCGAGGAACGGGGAGATCGTGGTGATAGCAACCGAACCCTACCGGACGCTTACCTCCTGGCAGCAGGGCAATCAGCCGACGGGCCTTGATATCTCTCCCGACGGTGCTTATCTTGCAACCACGGATTTTATGGATAACCGGGTGAACCTTTACGTGATCGCGGATCCGCGATCCGTGAAGCAAAGGGCTTCCGTTCAGTTCTTCAATAAAAAAACAGGGAATATCTATGAAATGGGCACTCGTTCTTTCTGGTGGTGGTGGTAACGGCCTGGCGCACATCGGTGTGCTGAAAGAACTTGAACGCATGGGGCTGAAGCCGGACCTTGTTGTGGGAACCTCCATGGGATCGGTCGTCGGCGGTGCGTATGCCTCCGGACGTTCGCCGTCCTGGATGCGGGATTACATGGTCAATGAATTTGATATCCGCAAAGCGGTGTCACTGCAGAGCGTCAAATGGGGAGAGGGGCCGGTCGTAAAGGCTCTGCTGGCCGGAGAGGCACTGCGTAACCTCCGGCACAATATGGGGGCGGAATCCGGGGAAAAGATCCTAGAACGCCTGCGGTATGCTACCGGCAATATGGATATCCGCGAGACACCCGTACGTTTTGCCTGCAATGCCGTCGACATGGTGAGCGGAAAGGAAAAGGTGTTCACGGAAGGCAATCTTGCGCAGGCCATACGCTGTTCCATTGCCGTGCCGCCTTTCTTTGAGCCGTATGAATGGGGGAACGGGCTGTATATCGACGGGGGCTTCGCGGACAACGTGGCCACGCATATTGCGCACCGGATGGGCTATAAAAAGATCCTGTCCGTGGATGTCGTTCCGCTTCGCACGGTAAGCAAGGCAAATATCAGGAACGGAATGGATGTGCTGTTCCGCGCAATGACCATTACGGTCCACAATCTGCACAAGCAGGATTATTCCACGGTGGCGATCACCGCCTACAAGGGTGCATATAATTATGACTTTGATCATGTCGATGAGCTCATCGAGGTCGGGGAACTTGCCGTGCGCAGCAAGGCCGCGCGGATAAGAAAAAAATTCACGCCCTGGTACAGTCAGATCAGGTAAAAAAATGACATTCAAAAATGAGAGGAGCGTATATGCGGTCAAAACAGTTCATGTTCATCCTGTTCACGGTGATCTTTATGATCTCCTGCAGTAAAGATCCCGGACGCATCGATGTCAGCTGGCAGCTGATCGAAAATCAGTACCGGGGAAAAAATCAGCACAAGGGGGAAGTGACCATCACCAACCACTCCCGCCATACCCTGACGAACGATAACTGGACCTATTACTTCAGCTGGTTCCGGACCGTCCTGGACGGGCAGGAAAGCGAGATCATCGACGGCGAGACCATCAACGGAGATTACAGCAAGCTGTATCCCACGGAGAAATTTCCGGACCTTGAGCCCGGAGAGAGCATCCGTTTTCCCCTGATCGGTTCACACTACGCCCTGCACAGAACCGATGCTCCCACCGGCGGTTACTTTACGGTAAAAAAACGTTTCGGGCCGGACGTGATCATCCCCTCCGGTGACGCGGAAGTTCTGCCGTTCCCGGAAGGAGAGGCCTACCGGCGCGCTGAATACGACAATCTCCCGGCAGAGGATGCCGGACTGCGGTATGAAGAGAACAGGGCGCTTTCACTTCTGGAGGGAAAAAAGCTGCCTCCGGTTCTTCCCACACCGGCGTACGTACAGTACCTCGGCGATACGTTCCACATCACGGATGAGGTGGATATTTTTTATTATCAGGGCCTGGGGAACGAAGTGCGCTATCTTCAGGAACGTCTGAAGCTGGCCTTTCAAACCGATATCATGAAATTCAAATTCCGCAGTAAGGATTTTAAGAAATATGCGGATACCCGGATCATCCTGAATCTGATGGAAGGTGACCCGGAATCGTACCGGCTGGAGATCAACCCCAATACCGGTGTCCTGATCTACGGGAGCGATCCCGCGGGCGTCTTTTACGGGATACAGAGCTTTTTCTCCCTGTTTCCTCCCGAAACCCTCAAGGGTCCCGTGAAGAAGATCGACCTGCCCCGCATTGTCATTGAAGACGGTCCGCGCTTTCCTTACCGCGGAATGCATCTGGATGTTTCCAGGAGCTTTCAGGATAAAAAACATGTGCTGCGCTTTCTGGAATTGCTGGCCGGATATAAGTTCAACAAGCTGCATTTTCACATCACGGACGACGAGGGCTGGCGCATCGAGATCCCGGATCTTCCGGAACTGACGGAAATAGGCGCCTTCCGCGGACACACGGAAGATGAAAAAGACCATCTTCAGCCCGCGCTGGGCTCCGGACCTTATCCGGATCCCGAAAACAGCCCGGGCAGCGGTTATTACAGCAGGGAGGACTTTAT
The DNA here is from genome assembly GCA_018400915.1 of Fidelibacterota bacterium. Lineage (GTDB taxonomy): Bacteria > Fidelibacterota > Fidelibacteria > Fidelibacterales > Fidelibacteraceae > M50B103. The sequence goes on along the minus strand of JAGYLW010000018.1, from coordinate 1,651 downwards.
CGAGATCCTGAAGTTCGCAAAGAGCCGCCACATTGAAGTGATTCCGGAGATCGACATGCCCGGCCATATCCGTTCGGCGGTAAAGGCCATGGAAGCCCGTTATGACACATACATGGAAGCCGGAAAACCGGATTCGGCAGAAATGTATCTGCTGACCGATTTTGAAGACAGTTCCCGGTTCAGTTCCGCCCAGCGCTTTAATGACAATGTCGCCAATCCCTGCATGGAATCGACCTACCGCTTTGTGGAAAAGGTCATTGATGAGCTCATTGCCATGTACCGGGAGGCGGATGCGCCGTTCACCACGCTGCATATCGGCGGAGATGAGGTCCCGCGCGGGGCTTTTGCACAATCACCCGAATGCCGGAAATTCCTGGAAAGCCAGAATGCCTACAATGCTCCGGACGAACTGCACAAGTATTTCACCGAACGTGTCAGCAAGATGCTGCAGGAACGCGGCCTGTTTACCGCAGGCTGGGAAGAGGTCGCCTGTAAACATGAGAACGGCGGCCGGGTGCCGGACCCCTCCCTTGTCGACGAGAATATTCTCGTCTACATCTGGAACAACATCTGGGGATGGGGAGCGGAAGATCTCGGGTATAAGCTTGCGAATACCGGATTCCCCATTGTCATGCTGAATGCCACGAACTTTTATTTTGACTTTGCCTACGGCCGGGATCCGCAGGAACCGGGGCTGTACTGGGGCGGTTACACGGATACCCGCTCCGCCTGGGAATTCACACCTTTCGATATTACCAAATGTGCCGAGGAGACCCTTTACGGGAATCCCGTCGACCCGGACATGTTCAACAACAAGGTTTTTCTGACGGAAGAAGGGAAAAGGAATATCCGGGGGCTCTCCGGGACGCTGTGGGGCGAGAACCTCCGCAGCTGGGAACGGGTGGAATATATGGCCTTCCCCAAGGTGCTGGGACTTGCAGAACGCGCCTGGAGGGCGCAGCCGGAATGGGCGCGTACCGCGGAAAGGGACGAGCGGGTGAAAAAGCGTGAAAAAACCTGGAACGTCTTTGTGAACAAGGTCGGACAGGATGAACTTCCCCGCCTGGACCAGTACGGCGTACAGTACCGCATTCCTCTGCCGGGAGCGGTGATCGAGAACGGAATGCTGAAAGCGAACATCCGTTTTCCGGGGCTGACCTTGCGCTATACCACGGACGGAAGCAAACCCTTTCCCACATCGACCCGTTATACGGAACCCGTGCCGGTCACCGAAGGCGATACCATCAGGATCGCCGCTTTTACCAGCAACGGCCGAAGCAGCCGTATCGTGACCCTGCCGTAAGCGGTAAGGGATCATAAAAAGCGATTTTTAAAGCGGCTCCGGTCCATGCCGGGGCCGTCTGCATAATAATGTTGAGTTGTTGAGAGTTGAGAGTTTAGAGTTTAGAGTTTAAAGTTGAGAGTTTAGAGTTTAGAGTTGAGCGTTGAGACGAAGGGACGAAGCGCAATGCAATGTACATTGTCATCCCGAACAACCATAGGCCTGTCATCCCGAACTGGTTTCGGGATCCCCAACATCTGACGACTGAATCCCATTTGGCGTTTAGAGAGTATGAATACCTTGCAGCCCTGAGCTTGTCGAAGGGCTGAACATAATTAGCCCGGCATGAAATGCCGGGAACAATGGTGC
>JAGYLW010000179.1 GCA_018400915.1 Fidelibacterota bacterium | reverse complement strand
ATATGCACCCGAAAAACCTGTTCAAAGAAAGAATATACTGGAAGATTATTTTAAACATATCATACAACTTGTTGATATAAAGGCCATAAGGGATTCAGGACTTAAGCCTCTTTTCGATCCCATGGGAGGAGCGGGTCAATACCTGCTGGAGAAGTTCCTGAAGGAACAGGGGATTCCCTGTACCACGATATTCGGGGAGGCAAGACCGGATTTTTACGGGCGCAGCGCGGAACCCATGGAAAAGAATCTGCTCCCGACGGCGAAATTTCTGCAGGAGAATCCCGGATACTGTTGCGGATTAGCCACGGACGGGGATGCGGACCGCCTGGGGGTATTACTGGAAAACGGCGAATGGCTGAGCGCACAGGAGACCATCCTTCTTCTGGCAGATCATATGATCGGGGAACGCAAAGAACCGGGGGCGCTGGTCAAATCCGCGTCGGTCACGGATAAGATACGCCGGCTTGCATCAGACAGGCATCCCCTGCAGGAAGTTCAAGTGGGATTCAAGTACATATGTGAGGAAATGCTGAAAATGCGTGTTGCTTTCGGAGTAGAAGAAAGCGGTGGATTCGGATACGGCATGCATATACCGGAACGCGACGGGATTCTCTCCGCCCTGATTTTTCTGGAGATGCTGGCAAGGTCGGGGCATACGCTGCTTGGCGGACTGGTACGGGAAAAACGCAGGCGGTTCGGCAGAATACACTATGCGCGAATTGATCATATCCATGATCATCCGCAACGGAACGAAATGCTTCCCCGGCTTTATGATAAAGCATTGGATAAGTTCGGAAAATTTGATATCCTTGACCGCAAGATCTTTAAAAATGCTGCGGGAGAGATCAACGGATTAAAATACTGGCTTTCCGGCGAATGCCGTTGGGTGCTGCTGCGCGCCTCTGAGACAGAGCCTGTGATGCGTATCTATGCGGAAGGTCAGTCGGAGAACGAGGTGAATGAACTTTTGCATAACGGAATAGCGTATATCGGGATAACATGAAGAAGATCATCAGGAAAAACCGGATACAGGAATTTTACCGCGAAGAGGAATATGCACTCGTCAGCAACCCGGAGGGTTTATATCCCGTGGCGGATATTCTGCCGTTAACGAAAAAACGTTCCTGTCTCCATGAACTCCGTACCGTGGTCTCGGATATGGACGGTACGGCGACCACGACGGAAAATCTCTGTCTGCATTCCCTGGAATACATGGTCAGGAAGATCACGGACCGGATGGATCCCCGTACCTGGAAGGGTTTGGAAAAACAACGGGATTATCCCCATATTATCGGCAACAGCACGACCCGTCATGTGGAATATCTTCTGGAACGTTACCGGGAAGCGGTCAGTGATGAAGCTTTTATTATTGCCTTTCTCGAAGCGGTCGTCTGGTTCGAACATTACGGAAAAGACCCCGGGCGGCTTAATAAGGTCCGTCAGAATTGCTCCCGCTTTGCTTCTTCCGCTGTCCTGAAGGAATTGCAGCATCATCCCTGGCCTCCCGATTTCAGCGTGCTAAGCACATTGGCACAGCAATGCAGGATCGACACTCCCGGTAAAAAAGTACGCACCGCCGTTGATATCTATTACCGCCGCTACCACGAGATCCTCGTGGCTGTTGACAAGAACGTATCCATTCCGCATTCCGCGATGCTCGGTGGCATATCCAGGGAAAATCTC
>JAGYLW010000178.1 GCA_018400915.1 Fidelibacterota bacterium | reverse complement strand
CATAATAAAGACGATCGCTTTTGTGCAATCAATGGTTTTGGGGCTTTGAACGATCTCAATGGCCGAATTTAGGAACTTGATCGCTTCCGATAAATTGAGGGTGTTCACATGCTCTTTAAAATCTTCAAAACTCTCATAGTGCTCCCTTAGCCCGTCGTAGATCTCTTCCCTGATGTCACAGGGGATCAGCAGCAACTCCTCAACTTCCTTTTCTTTTCCTTTGTCCTTCTTCCTGGCTTTACCTAAAAAATTATCATCGATTATCTTCATAAAGAATTCACGGCGTGTCGTCACATATCCATTCTTTACGGTTACCCCGCCGTTTCGACGTACATATTTCAGCTTGGAGGCCAATTCATACAATTCCTCCGTGTAACGATAGTATCTGGAGATCTGGAATTTACCCGAATCGATCAATTCCCAGACGATGCGGGAATATTTGTTGTTCACTTCCACCATATTTTGATTGATCGTTCGGGCATGCTGAAATTCATCAAGTGCGATCATGGCCGGGAAACCGTTATCATACTCATAGATCTCCTCTATCTTATCGCGAACAGTATAATTGTTGCCTCCCAGGTCTATTGAATAATATTTCTTAGAAAAACCGAGAAGATCCGATAAACGTTTTATTAAGGCTGTCTTCCCTACGCCTGTCAATCCCCAGAGATTCACCACCAGCGGCTTTTCCTGTAACTCGGGGAATAGATACCATGAACTGACCAGTTCAATGATCTCGTCGATAATGTGATCGATCCCGAAAAATTCGTTTTTAAGCTGTGCTTTTGCTTTTGCAAGCATGTCAAATTTTTTATCAATTTGACGGTACGGTTTTAATGGACTTGGCGGCATATATTTTCCTATTCTTTAATTCTATCAAAGAATAAGCTTTGATGCGCCATATAATGTCGCATACATAAAAATAATTGCACTTGATGAAAATTTATTTTGATCTGTACAGGTCGGCGGTCTTCGCGGCCTTTTCGGCGATCTCTTTTTGCAGATGCGCCGGTTGCATCACCCTCATATGCTGTCCCCAGCTTAAGATCCAGCTAACCAGATCCGGCGCGACCGGGACTGTCATTTCGATCGTCAGACTGCCGTCTTCCTGTTCGGTGATCTTCTGAGACTCATGCCAGTGTCTTCGCCAAAAGTGCCTTTTTATTTCAGGAGATACCTTGAGAATAATTTTTTCGATCTCACCGTTGTAGACGGCAAATCGTTGTAATCTTAAACTGTCCATTGAAAATTCAGGGATATCCGTAATATCGTCATCAATGATCTCGGCGGATTCTATAAATTGGACCAGCAACGAAATGGGGTCTCTGAAGTGAAAGGCGACTCCCAGTAGATATAAGGAGCCGTTATACGTATAAAGGCGTTGCGGGAAGAACTTCAGAAGGGTTTCATTTTTTACATCGATGGGCTTATAGGTGATAATCAACCATTTTTTTCGGCTCATACAGTTGATCAGATCCGTAATAAGGTCATCGTATTCCGAATAATCAAAGTATCCCCTGCTCTGATCATATATCGGGATATCATTCAGGTCCAGGAGTATTTCGCCCGGCACCATCGTCTCAAGTTTCTCTTCAAGGCTCCGCAGGTCACTGTCCAGCCTTGTGCCTTTCAGTAAACGGAGGTATCCTTTCAGCGTATGCAGCGCCAATAGTTCGTTCTGTTGAATACTGCGTTTTAACAAGTCCTTGTA
>JAGYLW010000177.1 GCA_018400915.1 Fidelibacterota bacterium | reverse complement strand
ATGTTCATACGCTCTGTCTGAAAATATAGGGATATTATTTCCTGAATGACAAGGAAAAAATGAGAGAGAAGATCAGGCTGAGGTGGGGAAGATCATTGTTAATCTGTTGATCTGTTAATTTGTTAATTTGTTAATTTGTTGATCTGTGAATTTGCAAGGCCGGGGCGAAGCTCCGTCAGGAGCGAAGTTGAAATTGCCCTGCGCATTCTCCCCGGTGTCATTTGGAAAGCCGTTGAGTGAGAGCTGTGCGGGGAACGGTCACTTGCCGTTCGTTCCCTGAACTTTGCTCCCTAAACTCTCAACTCTAAACTCTAAACTCTCAACTCTAAACCTCTTCCCATTTACGTTCCGCTGCCCGAGAACATGATCACGATGGTGTTCAGGATGATCTTCAGGTCCAGTTTCAGGGACATGTTCTCGATGTAGTAGATGTCGCAGTTGAATTTCTCGATCACCTCTTCCTGGGTTTGCGGATAGGGTACGGAGATCTGCGCCCATCCGGTGATACCGGGCTTGACCTTCATGCGGTGGCGGTACAGCGGGATCTGTTTTTCCAGCTGCTCCGTGAGCTTGGGCATGTCCGGCCGGGGCCCGATCATGCTCATGTCCCCTTTAAGGACATTGATCAGCTGAGGTATCTCGTCAAAGCGGAAACGGCGAATGACCTTTCCGACGCGCGTCACACGGTTATCCTGTTTTGTTGTCAGGATCACTTGTTCGCCGACTTCGGCGATATTATGTTTCATACTTCGGAATTTAATAATGCGGAAAGGCTTCCCGTAAAGTCCCAGGCGGTCCTGTGTATAAAAGACCGGTCCCCGCGAATCCAGCTTGATCAGCAGTGCGAGGAGAAGCCCGAAAGGCAGAAAGAGCAAAAGCCCGATAACGGAAACAAGGATGTCAAACAGGCGCTTGATGAACTTTTCCCAGGGCTGCATAATACCGGGATTGATGTCCACGAGCGGGATACCGTAGATCTGCTGGGTCCGCGCCAGGCCGGAAATAATATCGTACATGTCCGGAAGGATCTTCATCCCCACCCGGCTGTCCGCGACCTTGTTGATGACCTCCAGAACCTTGTTGTGCTTATCGGTCCCGAAAGCGATCACCAGCTGCTTGATCTGATGTTCCCGGATCAGTTCGCGGATATCGTTCAAATGGCCGATCACCGGAACCCCGTGATACTCCTTTTTCCGGCCCGCCTCGTCATCGGTCTCGATAAAACCGAGGATCCTGTATCCCAGCGCCGGGTATTGCCGGATCTTTTCATAGATCTCGTATCCCCGGGGATTACAGCCGACGATCGCGCCCGGTATGAGCCCGACCCCCTTCAGGAACTGTTTATGGCGCACGGACAGGATGATGCTCCGGAACAGGATCGTGAGAAAGAGCTGGGCGAACCAGTAGATGACGATGATCAGCCGTCCGATGGAAAATGGGTTGAAGGCATCGAAAGTGATAAGGAAAAGGAAGATCACACCGTAAGTGGTGGCTTTAAAGACCTTTACGTTCTCGTCCGTACGTGACGGGGCCTCCGGGAGATGGTATAATCCGTTATACAGATAGAAAAGAAGCCAGTAGGCGTAAATGACCAGGGCGGGGATCCACAGGTCGCTGATATAAAGTTCAATTTCCACCGGGAAAAGGCCCGAACGGTAGCGCAGCCAGTACACCCCGAAAAAAGCGATCATGGTGGAAAGGAAATCCGAAATAAAAAGCGCCGCTTTGT
>JAGYLW010000176.1 GCA_018400915.1 Fidelibacterota bacterium | reverse complement strand
GGTTTCGGGATCCCCAATATCTGACGATTTACCCTGTCATCCCGAACTCGTTTCAGGATCCCCAATATCTGACGACGGAATCCCGTTTAGCGTTTAGAGAGCAGCGTTTAGAGATTTCCCCGCTTCCCCGCTTCTCCGCTTCTTGTCTTCTTCAGCGCAATATGCAGTTCCTCCAGCTGTTTTTCATCAACGGAAGACGGCGATCCGTCCATCAGGGATTGCGCCGTGGTGGTCTTCGGAAAAGCGATCACGTCACGGATCGAATCCTCGCCGGCAAGCACCATGATAAGGCGGTCGAAGCCGAAGGCGATACCCCCGTGGGGAGGCGCGCCGTATTCAAAGGCATCCAGGAGAAACCCGAATTTTTTCCGGGCCTCCTCCGGCCGGATCCCCAGCACGCTAAACATCCTGCTCTGAAGTTCTCGGTCATGGATCCGGATGCTTCCGCCGCCGATCTCGTATCCGTTCAGCGCCATGTCATAGGAACGGGCTTTCACCGACAGCGGATCGCTTTCAAGCTTCTCCAGGTCTTCCGGCTTCGGCGAGGTAAAGGGATGATGGCGGGCGGCAAGCCTTCCGCTTTCTTCGTCTTTCTCGAACAGGGGAAAATCCACGACCCATACCGCCTTATATTCGTGCTTCTTTATCAGCTTGAATCGCCTTGCAATTGCCAGACGCACGGCACCGAGGGCGGTCAGGGAGGTCTCCCATTCATCCGCCATAAAGAGGATGAGGTCCCCCGCTTCGGCTTCGCATGCCCGGACCAGTTTCCCTGCGGTTTCCGCAGGGAAGAATTTTGAAATGCCGCTCTGCAGTCCTTCCGTGTCGACCTTTGCGAAAGCAAGTCCCTTTGCTCCGTATTGCTTCGCCAGCTCCGTCAGTCCGTCGATGTCCTTCCTGGAGAACCCGGCGCCGCCGGGCACCCGCAATGCACGGACGGCACCTGCGGACGCAAGCGCCTTATGGAACACTCCGAAATCCGTTTCCGCGGCGATCTCGTCAATGGCCGTAATTTCCAGGCCGAAACGGATATCCGGCTTGTCGGAACCGTAACGTTCCATGGCTTCATGAAAGCTCAGTACCGGAAAGGGCGTTTCGATCTCAATGTCCCCCGCTTCCTTCAGGACCCTTTCGATCATTTCCTCCATGATATTCATGACGTCCTTCTCGTCAACAAAGGAAAGCTCGCAGTCGATCTGCGTGAATTCCGGCTGACGGTCAGCCCGCAGGTCCTCATCGCGGAAACATTTCGTGATCTGGAAATAACGGTCGTATCCCGCGATCATCAGGAGTTGTTTGTACGTCTGCGGAGACTGCGGGAGGGCATAGAACTTCCCGGGGTTGATCCGGCTGGGAACAAGATAGTCGCGGGCGCCTTCAGGGGTGGATTTCATCAGTACCGGGGTCTCGATCTCCATGAAATCATGGCCGGTAAGGTAGTTGCGCACGGACTGTGAGGCGCGGTGCCGGATCTCCATATTGCGCTTCAGCTCGGCAGTCCTGAGATCAAGGTAGCGGTATCGGAGGCGCAGGTCCTCGCTTCCGGTCTCCCGCTTGCTGATCTCGAAGGGAGTGGGTCTCGCCTTGTTTAACAGCTCAACATCTTCTGCTTCCACCTCGATCTCACCGGTGGGGATCCTGTCGTTTACGGAATCCGCGGGGCGGGCATTCACCTTTCCGGCGACGGCGATGACATCCTCGTTCCCCAGGTGTTTGACAATATTGCGGACCGGCACCGGAAGGTCACTGCCGAAACGGACCTGCACCAGGCCGTACCGGTCACGCACGT
>JAGYLW010000175.1 GCA_018400915.1 Fidelibacterota bacterium | reverse complement strand
AAAGCGTAGCGCTGGCGATCCTGATAGAAATCGGAGAGAAAGGGGTTTTCCTCGAATTTTTCCAGGATCAGGCGGCTGTCCAGCTGCCGGGAAAGGATCCTTGCCAGACTGGTCTTCCCGACGCCGATCACGCCCTCGATCGCGATGTAGTATGCGGGTCCCGTCATATTTTCTCCAGTGTTGATCTGTCCGGACACCGTTGAATGAAGTCTGCCACTGTCATGGATGTTCCGGGAACGATATAATTTACATTAATTTCCGCCATGGGTAAAAGAATAAACTTTCTTTCATAAAAAAGCAAATGCGGAATGCTTAGTTTTTCGCTGCGGAGGATGTGGTCGCCGTAAAAGAGGATGTCGATATCAAGGGTGCGGGGGCCCTTCGGCCGTGCGGGGTCCCGGCTGCGCAAAAAACGCTCCTCAATATGCTGAACATGGGAAAGGACCTCATGAGGATCCAGATCACTGGAATACCGGGCGACGGCGTTCACGAAATCCGGCTGTGCATGGTCGTACAGGGGTTCGCTGCGCCAGAGGGAGCTCTGTTCGATAAAGGCGATGTGGGGGCTGTCCGCCACTTCCCGGATGGCGCGCGTAACCAGGTGGCCCGAATCGCCGGTATTCGAACCGAAGCCCAGGTAGAGGTCCTGTTTTTTCCGGGGTCCCGTCATGATTCCATCTCCAGCCGGATCTCCCGAGCATCCGCACTTATCTCACCGCGCTTTATGCGCAGCGACTGCATTTCGCCGGGCACCGCGTAGCGGATCCGGGTTTTCTTCAGGAGGGCGTCATCCAGGCGGAGCACGCAGTCTGCATTTTCGAACACCGCATCCACGCGGAAATACAGCGTGATCGTTTCCGGGCCGTTTGCGGGCCGGATCTCCTGGGGAACGACCGCACGGACCCCCCTGCCGGGAATGCAGGGAATGCCTTTTGCCTCCTGCAGTTCCCCCCGCAGGTATGCGGCGGCGCAGCGTCCCGCCTTTTCGCTTTCCTCCGTGACATGATCGACGAGGTCGTGCACGTGCGCCAGGTTCCCGCAGGCGAAAATGCCGGGCACGCCGGTCTCCATGGATTCGTTGACATGCGGTCCGCGGGTCCGGGGGTCAATGCGTATCCCGGCCGCATAGGGCAGTTCGATCTCGGGCAGCAGCCCCACGGAAAGCAGAAGGGTGTCGCAGGAATAACGTTTCTCCGTCCCGGGTACCGGCGAGAAATGCGCATCCACCTCGCAGATATCCACCGCCTCAAGGCGCCTGCGGCCGTAAATATTGCTCACCGTATGCCGCAGAAGCAGGGGGATGTCATAGTCGTCAAGGCACTGGACGATATTGCGGGTCAGGCCTCCCGAAAAGGGCATAATCTCCGCCACGGCCTTCACCCGGGCGCCCTCCAGGGTCATACGCCGGGCCATGATGAGGCCGATATCGCCGGAGCCGAGGATCAGCACCTCTTTTCCCACGCAGTATCCTTCGATGTTGACGAGGCGCTGCGCGGCGCCGGCGGTCAGGACGCCCGCGGGACGGGTGCCCGGAATGGCCAGGGCTCCCCGCGTGCGCTCGCGGCAGCCCATGCTCAGGATGAGCGCTCCCGCCTGCAGGACCTGGTAGCCTTCCTTTGCATTCAGGGTGTAGACCTGCCTGCCGGGCGTGATCTCCAGCACCATGGTGTCCGTTCTGACCTCGATGTCCGAGTCCGCCACGCGGTCGATGAAGCGCTGTGCGTAGGCGGGCCCCGTCAGGTCCTCCTTGAAGACCTGCAGCCCGAAACCGTTATGGATGCACTGCTGCAGGAGCGTA
>JAGYLW010000174.1 GCA_018400915.1 Fidelibacterota bacterium | reverse complement strand
CGGCGAACCGATCGGCGGATATGAAGATGTCGTCGGCATGCGCACCGACTGGGGCGGGTTCGCAAAGGACAGGAGCAAGAACTTTACGAACATCCTGAAAGCCGACTATAAAAATCAGTTCAATGAGAACAACGAGTTCAAGACCGGCATGAAGTTCGTTTACACCCAGTATGAGATCGATTCCTGGAACGATCACCCGACCAACATGTTCTGGAATTATTACAATGAGTGGTACCAGGACCCGTGGCGGCTGGGCCTTTATGCGCAGGACAAACTGGAATTCGAAGGCATGGTCGTCAATCTCGGCCTGCGCTTCGACCTTTCCCAGGCCAATACGGAATGGTACGACTACGATACCTATGACGAACTCCTCAATTCGATGAACGGACCGTACCTTGACAGTCTGGCCGGTAAGGAAAGGACGGATCCCATCATGGCGTTAAGTCCGCGGTTCGCCATTTCCCACCCGATCTCGGAAAGGGCAAAGATCTATTTTAACTACGGGCATTTCAACGGTCTTGCACAGTCGCGGTACCGCTTTGTCGTGGACCGTCTCGGCTCCGGGCAGATAAACCGCCTCGGGAATCCCGAGATCGACTATTCCCGGACCATTCAGTATGAGCTTGGCTATGAACACCGCCTCTTTGAGGACTATCTGCTGAAGCTCAAGGGATATTACAAAGACATCACCGACCAGCCCGCCTGGACCTATTATACCAGCCTTGACCACAAGGTGGATTATGCCGTGGCGAACTCCCGGAACTATAAGGATGTCCGGGGCTTTGAAGCGGAACTGAAAAAGAACTACGGCGATTTCTTCATGTTCAATATGAACCTGACCTATCAGGTGGTCTCATACGGGTATTACGGGAACACGCATTATTTCGAGAATCCCACCGAACAGATGGAATACAACCGCGAAAACCACATTTCCACCCACTATCAGACCCGCAGTTATCCGGTTCCCCTGTTTGAATCGTATTTCCTTTTCCAGACGCCGTCCAATTTCAGCCTCTTCGGGCTTGACCCGCGGATCACCGGGGACTGGTCGGCAAACCTGATGTTCGAATGGGAGGCCGGAACGGTCACGACCTACAGCCAGACCAATGATCCCTATGTTCAGGACAATGTCCGCTGGAAGGATTACTACATGACGGACCTGCGGCTTTCAAAACGCGTCGATGTCAAGCCCGTGAGCGTTTCCCTTTACCTGGACATCAATAACCTGCTCAATACGAAGCGCCTGAGCTACACCGGATTCTCCGATATCTACGACCGTTACGATTACCTGAACTCCCTGCACTTTCATGACGAAAAGGGCGTGGAGAAAGGTTCCGACAAGATCGGGGACGTCCGGGACGAAGGCGTGCCTTACACCCCGATCGTCAGCATCGGGAACATTAGTGACTACTCGAAGGCGGGCAACGACCGGGCGCTGTACTATGACAACGCCAGCGAATCCTATTTTGTCTGGGAAGAGAATGAATACGTTCCCGCGGATCAGGAATTCGTTGACGGGGTCTACGACCATAAGGCCTATATCAACATGCCCGATATCGAAAGCTTTACTTTCCTGAATCCGCGGAAGGTTACTTTCGGAATAACCCTCAATTTTTAATGCATTAAGGAACAGATAATGAGATTGAAAATATCAAAAATACTGGCGACATGCTTATTACTGGGTCTTCTGGTATCCGTTTCCCCGGGACAGGACTGGGTCGATCCCGGCGTACAGAAATGGATCAATGTCGGTTCTCTGCAGTCGAATTTTGCCGCCGGCGGTGCAGAACGCGCCTGGAACAATGTTTATTACGAAGGAATGCGCTGGCCGGCATG
>JAGYLW010000173.1 GCA_018400915.1 Fidelibacterota bacterium | reverse complement strand
CCCAATATAGACAGGGGAAAACAGCCACGACGGGGACAGGAACCCCGCCAGTGCAAGCATCAGGATGAGCAGCAGGGAAAGGACGATAAAAAGGATCTTGCCGGTTTTTACCATTGTGATGTCAGTTCCACCGTAACGTTTTCCGCCATTTTATCGAGCAGGCGCTCCAGGGCCTCCTCGCGGGTGACCTGATCCACCGGAGCCAGGGTACTGTTGTACTGGTCGCTGTAATAGATCTCGTAGTCCGAAAGCACCTTGCTCATGATCTCCTTGTCATTGACCTCGTCGTACCAGCTGAAATCCATCTGCATGCTCAGGCGGTATTCCTTGACGATCTCCGTTTCGTCGTAGGAATACACGGCATCGGAGATATTCTTAATGGAAGTGCTGATTACGGAATGGGTGGAAGCGGGATCGCTGAGCGGGAGCAGGTTCTCCGTCTGCATCTTGTCGGTCAGCATGGCCGTGAACTCCTGTCCCAGGTTGAATTCCGCGGTGTTGTTCTCCGTTTCTCCGACCGCAACGCTCTTGATATGCGGCGGAATAGTGCCGGGCCGCGCCGAATACTTCCAGATGCATCCGCTCAGAACAAAGAGGACCGCGATCACGGCGAATGTAGTTTTTGCGCGTTTCATTCCGGGATCTCCAATTCCAGGGACACGGGGCAGTGATCGGAGCCCATGACCGTGTCGAGGATATCGGCATCCCGCAGATACGGCACCAGTTCGGGGCTCACGTAAAAATAATCGATGCGCCAGCCGACGTTCTTGTCCCGGGCCCTTGTCCGGTAGGACCACCAGGAATACCGGTCCTTTGCATCCGGATGGAAGTGCCGGAACGTGTCGATGTATCCGTGTGCTTCAAATTTGTCCATCCAGGCGCGTTCTACGGGCAAAAATCCGGAGGTCCGCTCGTTCTCCTTCGGCCGGGCAAGATCGACGGGATGGTGGGCGGTATTGTAATCCCCGCAAATGACAAGCCCCTTGCCGCTTTCTTTGCGGAGCCTGTCAAAGTATTCCAGGCTGAAATCGTAAAAATCCAGCTTGTACTGCAGACGGTTGTCGTCCTTCTGCCCGTTGGGGAAATAGATATTGAAAAAAATGAAGGTCTCGTATTCCAGCATCAGCACCCTGCCCTCATCGTCCTTCCAGCCGGAGGGGAAGCCGCGCAGCACCTTCAGCGGCCTGGGTTTGGTATATACCGCCACGCCGCTGTAACCGGGACGCTCGGCGGAAAAGAAATAGTTCTCGTATTCCGGGATATGATGCTGCACCTGCTCCAGCTGTTCCGGCCGGACCTTGGTTTCCTGGATACCGAGGATATCCGGCTGATATGCCTTCACGATCTCCGTAAATCCCTTTCTGAGCACGGCGCGGAAGCCGTTCACATTCCAGCTGAGCAATTTCATGAGTCCTCCGGTTCCGGGGATAATTTAGCCCTTTTATTTCCGAATAAAAATAAAAAACCTCCCGCTCCGGAAGGTCTTTACCTGCGGCATTCAGTGAACGCCTACGCTTTTTGCACACGGCCGGAACGCAGGCAGCTTGTGCATACCTTTGCGCGTTTCAGACTGCCGTCGACCCGGATGCGCACACGCTGCAGATTGGGTTCCCAGCGGCGGCGGATACGATTATTTGAGTGGCTTACCTTGTTGCCGTATACCGGTTTCTTCCCGCATATGTCACATACTTTCGCCATCTTATCTCCTTTACATTATCAAGATCGCGCTAATATCCGACTTTCGCATGAACAAATCAAGTATTTTTTTAAAACCCGTCCACGAATTTCATGAAGAGACATAATTACACAGTCATCCTGAACACACGCTAACGTGTCATCCTGAACTTGTTTCAGGATCCCCAGGATCTGACGACTGAGATATGAAGAAATGAAGAGACATAGGGACGAAAGAAAAACATTCACCGTCATC
>JAGYLW010000172.1 GCA_018400915.1 Fidelibacterota bacterium | reverse complement strand
AATCAAAAGTGTTGAGTCGTTGAGTCGTTGAGTCGTTGAGTTGTTGTTGAGTCGTCTCATGGTTGAGTTGCCTGTCACTTAATTCAAGGATTTGTGTAATGCATTGATCTTATTAGAGATAAGATAGATGTGATTTTTTATTTCCTTCAGTTTCTCTTCAGAAATAATTTGCAGATCAAACGCCAAATAGGCATGGTTCAATACTTCCAGCAGACTCCCGTATGCAATTTGTAAAAAGTATGCAAAATCCTTTCTTGATAATCTGGAAGAACCCTCGGCAATATTAGCTGCGACAGATATGGAGGCTCTTCGGATTTGATTCGTAAGACTGAATCTCTCTTCATCCGGAAAACGCTTACTTGTCAAATAGATCATTTTAATGAAACTCCTGGCATCGTGCCACACCTCAAGCTTTTCAAAACAGTATAAATGCTTTACTCTTTCCATTTTCGTCTCCCCTTTTTATGATTCGAGCTTAGTTCACCCCTCTGAACTTTTTATCAATTCTCCTCAACATCTCAACAACTCAACATCTCAACATTCTTTTGGATAGAGCTTCGCTACAACCACTCCCATGGAGGACAGTATTTTCCGTTACAAGAAAAGGATCTTCAGTAGTGATTCCGGGTATCCTTATCGCTGTTATTTACGTCGCGTCAATATAGGCTTCTTCAATGAAAAATAAAATCATTTATCGTGATAAATGTCACCGGAAAAACATTACTTTCGCGGTTTTTCCAGGGCATTCTCATCTATCTCAATGGATATCAGCTTCCCCAGGGGTTCGATGGCCACAAAGAGGCGTTTTTTGTTCTTGATATCCAGGACGCGGCCCTCGATGCCGGCAAAGGCGCCGCGGGCCACCCGCACCCTTTCCCCTTTGGTGAAACGGTAGCCTTCCTCGACCTTCAGGGTCCCGGGCTCCATGAGCATTATTTTGACCGCTTCGATCTCCCGCTCGCGGATCACGGCCGGTTTGTTGCCGAACTGCACAAAAGCACTGACGGCCTGGTCCTCCAGAACAAAGTATTTCATCTTTACATGGGTACGGATGAACATGTATCCCGAAAACAGGGGCACTTCCACCAGTTTGGTCCGGTCCGACCACTTCCGGTACTCGCGGATCAGAGGAAGGTATATCTCGTATTTTTCGGACAATCGTGCGGCGGCCGCTTTTTCATGACGCGGCCGTACACGCAATGCATACCAGTTTAATTCCATATCCATAGGTACATGTTTCTTTCCGTGAACTGAAGGTCCGGTTATTCCAAGAACGTCACAAAAGGCCGATGCGATATCTTAATGCGGATGGTTTTCAATGCTTGCCGTGATAATGCTTTTATGCATCGTCACGACAAAAGCTCCGGCTTTCTGGGAATACAGCGGCTCCGGATTCCCGTTGTTGACGCAGGCGTCATTCATCCGCTTGAAGCCGGTCCCCCAGTTGTCCACCAGCCCCAGGCTCTGGAAGATCATGGCAAGATTGCTGTTCTTCAGGATCGCCCGGTCTTCATAGAGAATGCGGGAGAGGTCCAGCTCTTCAGGCAGGCTTCCGGGGCTCCAGATCTCCAGCCAGTCCTCGAAAATGCGGACCTGGATGTTGCCGGTGTCGGTGTAGTCGCGGTGCAGGACGGCATTGACGATCGCCTCGCGCAGGGCGTCCAGGGGATAGTCCCATTTGAGCTCCTTGTTCCCGCTGCGGTGGCGGATCGTAGCCTGGTCGATATGCTTTTTCACGAATTCCAGCACTTCGTCGACGGCCCGGATCAGGTTGGTGTCGATGTTCTTTTTGTCGATGAATTTTGTCACCGAATTCCCGTCAAAACGCGCGATCTTGATCACGGCGTTCGAGAAGAGGTGATTGCGCTTTGCAAAACAAAGATAAGCGGCCTTGGTGATCCTGCCGTCCCGGATCTGCCGGATATCCTGCAAAAAATC
>JAGYLW010000171.1 GCA_018400915.1 Fidelibacterota bacterium | reverse complement strand
CGATAAAACAGTATTTCCTTCTGTCTTTTTTCCTTCTTATTCTTGTATCTTTTCTCAACTCTAAACTCTCAACTCTAAACTCTAAACTCTCAACTCTCAACTCATCGGCACAGGCGTGTAATTCTGGGCGGACTGCTTTGTTGCTTCCCAGCTTCCCCGCTTGTTTGCTTGTTCGCATGTTCGCTTATCCGCTTCCCCGCTATCCT
Organism: Fidelibacterota bacterium; assembly: GCA_018400915.1. Taxonomy (GTDB): domain Bacteria; phylum Fidelibacterota; class Fidelibacteria; order Fidelibacterales; family Fidelibacteraceae; genus M50B103. Next base: position 1,735 of record JAGYLW010000171.1, on the reverse strand, counting down.
CAATTAAATTGACACGCAGCGAAATAATCGTTACATTAAAAAGATGGTTCAGATCACTAATTCATGAGGTAACCATGGCAGATACAAAGCGGCTTATTGCACTGGACGTGTTCCGGGGCGCAACGATCGCACTGATGATCCTGGTGAACAATCCCGGGACCTGGGGTGCTATATATCCGCCTCTGAAGCATGCGGCGTGGCACGGATGGACTCCCACCGATTTTGTCTTCCCCTTTTTCCTGTTCATTGTCGGGGTAGCAATGGCCTTCTCTTTCCGGAAATACGATTACAAAATGAATGCGCCGGCGCTGAAGAAAATCATCCGCCGGACCCTGATCATTTTCGGTATCGGCCTGATCCTCAATTTCATGCGGCCGGTGGACGGCGAAAGCTTCGGGGAAGTGGTGAAAAACCTTTTTGCCGGCTGGCGCCTTGTCGGCGTGTTGCCCCGGATCGCGCTCTGCTATTTCTTTGCATCCCTCATCGTATTGAACTTCCGGAAAAAGACCGTGATGTGGATTGCCGGCGGCATCCTGGTCGGCTACTGGTTACTGCTGGCGGCTACCGGGGGATTCGGGATCGAGGACACCCTGGTGCGCAGGATCGACCTGGCCATTCTCGGAGAGGGACATATCTACCACGGTTACCGTGACAGTATGGGGGCACGGATCGCCTTTGATCCCGAGGGACTTCTGAGTACCCTGCCCGCGATCGTGACCACCATCTTCGGTTTCCTGACCGGGATGATGATCCGTGAAATGAGCGATCAGAAAAAACTGGTGAAGAAAATGATCGTGCAGGGGATCGCCTTAATTCTCCTGGGCCTGCTCTGGGGGCAGTTCTTCCCCGTGAACAAACCGATCTGGAGCAGTTCCTACGTGGTGCTGATGGGCGGCTGGGCCATGCTGTTCCTGGGTGTGTCCATCCTGCTGATCGATATTTTCGGCTGGAAAAGCGCCACCCGGCCCTTTGTGGTCTTCGGTTCCAATCCGCTGTTCATTTTCGTGCTTTCGGGACTGTACGCAAAACTGCTGGCCTATATCCGCTGGATCCCCATGAACGGCTCCCTCGTCTCGACAAAGACATGGCTCTTCGCCAGGGTGTTCATGCCACTGTCGAATTACAGCCAAATCGACGCCTCACTGCTCTTTGCCCTTGTGACGATCACGATCTTCTGGGCGATCGCGCTGGCCCTTTACCGTAAGAAAATATTCATCAAAATTTAAGGAGTGTCCGTATGAAACGCATATTTGCAATGATGATGATCCTGCTCCTGCTGCTGGCGGGATGCAGCGATTACAAGAAAATATCGGGAATATGGGAATGTACGCATTATGCAATGTACAACGAATATGAAAACAACTGGAGGCCTCAGCCCGAAGCCTTTCTCAATCTCTTTGAGATGACCCTGTATGAGGACGGAAGGGCCATTCTGAATACGTCCGGAGAGAAAAGCACCGGTATGTACACGCTGGAAAGCGATACGCTCGTACTGAACATCCGCGACAACACTTCCAAATATCTCTGGGAAGGCAGGGAGCTAAACCTGATCGAACATCCCCGGGTTCGCATCACGTATGAAAAAACCAATAAAAAGATCGGAGAACAGGAATGAAAAGATCAAAAAATATCCTGGCCGTACTGATGATATTTCTGTTCATCGCAGGCTGTGCCGCGGAGAAGGGCCCGAAAGTGAAACTCGGCATTGATGTTCTGGAAGAGAACGGTTTCGATG
>JAGYLW010000170.1 GCA_018400915.1 Fidelibacterota bacterium | reverse complement strand
GACGCCGATCTGAATGCCATTCCCGACGCGCTGCCGGTTTTGGCGATGACCGCCTGCTTCGCCCGGGGGACCTCGTACCTGCGCAATGTGCCCCAGGCGCGGATCAAGGAGACCGACCGGATCGCCGTGATGCGGAGGGAGCTGGAGAAGCTCGGCGCTCAGCTGGAGGAGATGGAGGACGGCCTGATTATTCACGGAAAGGGATTTCTGGATGGAGGACAGGTGGAAGGGCATGGTGACCACCGAGTAATCATGTCCCTGGCCGTCGCCGGACTGGAAGCCCGCGGGAAGATTGAAATCCAGGGGACTGAAGCCGCAGCCATCACCTTCCCCACGTTTTTCACGCTCTTGGACGAAATTCGTCGAAAGGAATAGAAATAGATAACAAGTCGATGTATATTAGTGATTTATTTGCCTGAAACAAAACTGAAAAAGTATAGGAGCCAGTAAAAATGAGTACGATGCCGGAAATTGTTAATCTACGCAGTGATACATTTACAAAACCTAGCCCGAAAATGCTCGAGGCCATGACCGCTGCCCGAGTGGGGGACGATGTCTACCGGGAGGATCCCGATACTCTGGACTTGGAGAAGCGATCAGCTGAAATTACGGGAAAGGAGGCGGCCCTCTTCATGCCCTCTGGATCCATGTCCAATCTGACTGCCCTCTACATCAATGCCGGCCGCGGCAACGAAGTGCTGGCTCATCGCTGGAGCCACATTATTCAGTACGAAATTGCATCTCCCGCGGCGATCGCCGGCTGCATGCCCATAGCTCTGGACGGACCGGCGGGAAAAATTACCCCGGAAATTCTGAAGCCCTCCATTCGCCCCAAGGCTTACGATCTGGCCTACCCCACTATGATTGAGGTAGAGAACACCATGAACAAGGCCGGCGGCACCTGCTACCGCCTGGATGAACTGAAAGCCCTAGCAGCCTTTGCCAAGGAACACAGCCTGAAGATTCATATGGACGGGGCGAGACTTTTCAATGCCGCCATTTCCACGGGCGACCCGGTTCAAGAGCTCTGCAGCACAGCGGAGACCCTTACCTTCTGTCTCTCCAAGGGGCTCGGCGCGCCGGCGGGAAGTGTGCTCTGCGGAACTGAAGCATTTATCCGGCAGGCTCGGCGGGTGCGGAAGCTGCTCGGCGGAGGGATGCGCCAGACCGGCTACTACGCCGCGGCGGGTATTTACGCCCTGGAGCATAACATTGACCGACTGCAGGAGGATCATGATCACGCTCGTCAGCTGGCGGAAGCGCTGGAGAAGACCTCTTGGGCCTCCATTGATGCAGACTCCGTGGAGACAAATATCGTCATTTTCGAGACCCCGGACAGGCCGGCGGCGGAGGTCGCGGAAAAACTGAAGGAGCAGGGCATTCTCTGCAGCCCCTTCTCTGAAAAGCATGTCAGAATGGTGACTCACCTGGATGTCAGTCCGCGGATGATTGAGCAGGCGGTGAACGTTATTAAGAAGCTTTAGTGGACTGCAGCGGGAGGCCGAAGGGCTTTCACAAGCAGGCGCCTAAAGCGCAGCACGGAGGCATCAGCATAAAAAACTGCTAATTTACTGCATGTTTATTGTATTTTTATTCATAAAAACGTATACTGAAAAAACATAACGAAGGTGTTACTCTTTATAGTAACAACGAAACTGCGTGCGGTCTCTCCGCACACCATCAAAAAGGAGCATTCTATGCATATCAGAAAAAATTTACTTTTACTTATCGCAGCGGCCCTGCTCGTCAGCGCGCTTCCCCTTTTCGCTCAGGCTCAGCAGGAAGACGGCACAACGGAAATCGGTATTTCGAAAATTATTACCCATCCGGCTCTTGACGCCGTGGAACAGGGAATTCAGGATGAACTCGCAGCCTTGGGAGTCGAAAATGTTAGTTATGACCTGCAGAACGCCAACGGAGACATCTCTACGGCATCCTCCATTGCCCAGAAATTCAAAGCCGACCGTGTAGACATGGCC
>JAGYLW010000017.1 GCA_018400915.1 Fidelibacterota bacterium | reverse complement strand
GAGCAGGCCATGAACTGGTATCGCCGTTCGGCGGAAGCCGGGTCCGGTAAAGCGCAAAATAAGATGGGCATGGTCTATTACACCGGCAGCGGGGCGGAACAGGATTACGGCAGCGCCCGGGAATGGTTCATCAAGAGCGCCAAAGGCGGCAACGATCAGGCGCAATACATGCTGGGCAAGATCTACAGCGCCGGAAAGGGAATTGAGGCGGACACCGCCCGGGCGGTCAAGTGGCTGAAAATAAGCGTCAAAGGCGGCCATCCCTACCCGCAATTCCTGCTCGGAAAACTGCTCTATGAACGCGCGGATAACCCGAAAGACCTCGAAGAAGCCCGGCACTGGATCGAGAAAAGCGCCGATCAGGGCGTAGGGCATGCGAAAGAATTGCTTGAACAAATAACAACGGACAACTGATCCTTCTACGGGTTTGGATGCCGGGACCTTAGCGGCAACAGGCGTCCAAGCATTCATTATTGAAGAAGGACCCGGCATCGTGCCGGATCAGCTCTGAGAATATAACAGCCCGGCGCCGGAGAACACCGTTCCAGATAACCACTCCGGGATGCCTTACCCCGCCGACAATTTGATTTTGTTTGCAGGGAATTCCTTTTATATTTCACAATGGCGAAAAAAACGACACAGACACCGTTAATGAAGCAGTATTTCGAGGTCAAGGGGAAGCATCCCGACAAGATCGTGCTTTTTCGCATGGGGGACTTCTACGAGACCTTTGCCCAGGATGCAAAGACCGCCAGCAGGGTGCTGGGAATCACCCTGACACGGCGCAGCAACGGTGCCGCGGCGGATGTGGCGCTTGCGGGTTTCCCGTATCATGCCATGGACGCCTATCTGCACAAACTTCTGAAGGCCGGACTCCGCGTGGCGGTATGCGAACAGCTGGAAGACCCCAAAAAGGCGAAAGGGATCGTGAAACGGGGGATTACGGAGATCATCACCCCCGGAACGGCGGTCAGTGATAAATATCTGGACTCGGGGGACAACAATTACCTGGGTGCCTTTATCTCCGGGGAGGAAAAAAGCGGATTTGCCTTTGTGGACATTTCGACGGGCGCGTTCCATGTGGTGTCCGGGTCCCCGGATTCCCTGGTCGAACTGATCGAAGCGAAGCCGGTATCGGAACTGCTGGTTACGGAAAGCCTGGAAGTCCGGATCAAAAAGATGCTGCCGCATTATGAAGGCATCTATACGGAAGTTCCCGACTGGGTCAGCGAAAGCACCTATGCCGCGGACCTGATCGGCAGCCATTTTAAAACGGCAAGCCTGAAGGGGTTCGGCCTTGATGATGAGGAAGCTTCCCTGCGTGCCGTGGGAATGATCCTGCATTATGTAAAGGAAAATTTTCAAAAACAGCTGGCGCATATCAACAGTATCCGGAGGCTGGAGCTGGGTGAATATCTGGGGCTGGACCGCTTTACGATACGGAACCTGGAGCTGTTTCAGCGCCTGTCCGGAGAAACGGGAGAGGGAACTTTCTTCTGGACGCTCGATCACACGCAGACCGCTATGGGCGCCCGGAAGCTGCGTCAGTGGATCTACTATCCGTTGCTTGACAAAGCAAAGATCGAAAAGCGCCTTGACCATGTCGCCTTTTTCAGCGAAGATGCTCCTGCCTGCGAAGATGTGAGAGAAATACTGCGTTCCGTGGCCGACATCGAACGCCTCTGCGCAAGAATTGCTTCCGAAAAGATCGCTCCGAGAGAACTCAATACCCTTCGCGAAAGCCTGAGCTCGGTTCTGGAGCTGGAGAAGTATGTGGATCCGTCCCTGGATTTTACCGTTGATGACCGTCCCACCGTGGAGAAATTCATTGATATCATCGGGAAAGCGATCCGTGAGGACCCGGTAAATCAGGTCGCAAAAGGCGGAGTGTTCCGCAGTTCCTATCACCCGGATATTGAGGCGCTGCGCAAGATCGCCCACGGGGGCAAGGACTACCTGCTGGAACTTCAGCAAAAAGAGCGCGAACGGCTGAAGATCCCGACGCTGAAGATCAGCTACAACAGGGTGTTCGGTTATTATATCGACATTACCAAGACCCATATTAACAAGGTTCCCGAAGATTACATCCGGAAACAGACCCTGACGAACTCGGAGCGCTATATCACGCCGGAGCTGAAGGAATATGAAGACAGCATTCTGCATGCCGAGGAAAAACTGACGGCGCTGGAAACGGAACTTTACAAGGAACTGCTGCAGGAGCTTGCGGAGCATATCCCCGTTCTGCAGGCCAATGCGCAGAAAGTGGCGGAACTGGACGTCCTGGCCTCGTTTGCCCATTCAGCGACGCGTGAGCAGTGGATACGGCCGGATATCGAGGATTCCGGTGTCCTGGAGATCAGGGACGGACGCCATCCGGTGGTGGAGGCACTGCTTCCTCCGCATGAGCCCTTTATTCCCAACGACAGCTACCTGGATATCCGCAGCGACCAGATCCATCTGATCACGGGCCCCAATATGTCCGGAAAATCCACCTATTTGCGTCAGATCGGCCTGATCACCCTGATGGCGCAGATCGGCTGTTTCGTTCCCGCGGCGTCGGCGCGCATCGGGATGGTGGACAAGATCTTTACCCGCGTGGGCGCCAGTGACAATCTGGCCTACGGGGAAAGCACTTTCCTGACGGAGATGATCGAAACGGCCAATATCCTGAATACGGCCAGCAGGAAAAGCCTGATCCTGCTGGATGAGATCGGAAGGGGGACCAGTACGTACGACGGACTCTCGATCGCCTGGGCCGTGGTGGAATACCTTCACAATAAGGAGGATGTCGCGGCCCGCACGCTCTTTGCGACCCACTATCACGAACTGACGGACCTTGAGAATATCCTGGAACGGGTGAAGAATTACAATGTGCAGGTGAAGGAATACGGTGATAAGATCATTTTTCTCCGGAAGATCGTTCCCGGGAGTACGGATAAGAGTTACGGTATTTATGTCGCCCAGATGGCGGGCATTCCGCAGAGTGTGGTAAAACGCGCCAACGAGATCCTGCACAATCTTTCCGGGGCCGATCACCGCCTTCCGGACGGGCAGCATGCGCTGCATCCTCCGGCGGAGGAAGCGAAGGTCATGCAGATGGACATTTTTACGGCAAGGGACAGCGCCCTGCACCGTGAGGTCGGTGACATGGATATCGACAACATGACGCCGCTGGAAGCCCTGAAGAAACTACACGAGATGAAGCAAAAGCTGGAAGAGTAAGCAGGTTCAGCGGAAGGGAAGCTTATAAAAAAGGCGCTCCGAAGGAAGCGCCTTTTGTATGTCCTTACGTTTTATTCCTTTTTCAGAAGTATCTTGCCCAGTTGAGCATAATGCCGGCGCCGCTGAAATTCTCGGTGAGGGAGAAATTCAGGTCATAGATCCGGGCTTTGAGGCCGAACTCGCTTTTCATCGAATAGAGTTTGAACCCTGCTTCCCAGAAGTTCATGGTACTCCGCTGGGTCACTGAGGCGTGCAGGCAGACGGAGCTGACGGGATAGACCTCAAGTCCGTAATGCATGCGGGAACCTTCCGTGGAATTTATTCCCTCCGTCAGATAGGTACTCCATCCGAACTTCAGCATCAGTTGTGCAACGGGTTGATAATGCAGGTTCAGGTTGAGGCGGGAACCCAGCGGCTGCGAAGCGACAGAATCGGCGTAAATCAGGGTTTCCTCCACAACGGTAATGGAATCCAGGGAAAAATCGGGGTCGGAGAAAGTGCTGACCAGATCGCCGGCACTTGCTTCAAAGTGTATTTCCCGCAAATAGGCGTGATTCATGGCGATGTTGCCCATGAGGTCCTGCACTCCCACCTGAACATCAAAGTAATTCTTCAGAATGTTCGGGGCGAAGGGCAGCAGGCGGTTCAGCTTGAAGCGCCAGGCGAAGCCGACATCATAGCCGAACGTGAGACGGGGAATGCCCATATAATCATCATGAATATGGAAATCCGGGCCGCTCCCGGTGAAAAGATCCAGCGTGTCCGCGAAACTCAGGACCTGCATAGTTCCCTGCATGTGCGTGTTCTCGGCAGCCGGCACCAGCTCAAGATTTGTGATGTTCAGTGAGGAAAAGGCGCCTGCGTAGGCGCTGACGGCGGCACCGAAGCGGATCTCTCCGAGCGGGGAAGGCAGTTCGTAGAACGCTCCGTAGCCCACGGTGTTTTTCAGGTAAGCGGAAATATCAATGCCCAGCGGGTCGTTCATCTGATAGGGGTTGTCAAAGGTCGCGCCCTCAAAGATGATATCAAAGAAATCCGCGGGGATATGGGAGTGCTCCTTGATATAAAGACCGGAGTTTGCGTACAGGGAACCGAAGAAAGGTGAGAGCCTCAGATTGAAAAGGGTGGGGAGTTCAAGCCCGACCGGTATCTCAAGGCCGTTTGGCCCCAGCATGGAGATGAGGCTGTCCTCCGCCGCTTCGGTCAGCAGTTCGCCGGTGGTGAAATATTCGTTCAGCAGCACGAAGGGCCGGGTGGAGGTGTTGATATCCAGTGACAGGGTGTTGACGGGGATAATGGAAAAGGAATTATAGAATTCGGAACGTGTTCCGAGATTGGCCGGGTTCGCCAGCGCCGCATCCACGCCGCGGAATTTGCGGCTGTGAATGATGTCGGCCTGATCCAGGGTAATAAGGCGCATGCTGCGGTTCGGAGCTTTCTCCAGCCGTTTGACGTATTTTTTCTGGCCGCGCGTGCGCGGGGACGGTTCCTCAATGTAGGGAGCGAATTCCCGTGGCTCGCGTTTTTTCGTTTCAGGTTCTTTCCTGACCTTTTCGGGTTTTCGCTCCTCCGGGGTCTCTGAGGGCTTCGGTTTCTCCGTGATCGCTTCCTCAGGCCGGGAAGACGTGTCCTTTACGGCGGTGGACGTCTTTATCTCCTCACCGGGCGATCCGGTCATCTCCAGGCTGCTGTCCTTTTCAGTTTTCGCATTCGCAAGTGCTGTTGTATCCGCTGCGGGATCCTCAGGAACCGCGGACGACAGGGTGTCGGAAGGTTCGGCGGCCATGTCGCTGGTGGTGTCGCGCGTTGAATCCGCGGAAAGCGACCTGACGAGCTCGTTGAAAAAGGTCTCGGGCTGTTGTTCGGGCTCTTCTTCCTGCGGGAAGGCAGCGAAGGGGATCAGGGTGATAAATATGCATGTGATCAGGCGTCTCATTCTCCACCTCCTGACGTTTCCGTCGTGTCGGAGCTAAACTCTGAAAGATCCAGTGTTCCGTCCGCCCGGATATTCAGGCGAAGCGTGACGGAGTCTGTGGATAAGAACGTCGTCGGCTGCCCGTCTTCTCTTCCGGTCAGGTACACATTGATATTGATCCATGTGGAGTCTCTCCCGCCGGAAAGAAAATCATAGTCCTCCTTGGTCAGGACCAGCTCCTGCTGAGCAGTGTCCATGGCGGGGATGCTGATGTCTGCGAGCGAACGGACGGAGTCCGAATAGACGGGATTGTCGAAATAATTGGTGTCGCGGGCGGCATTGACCAGAACATCCACCCCGAACTGGAAGGTATTGTTGACGATGGCTTCCAGTGATCCGGTGAAATCATCGAGGAAGGAGGGGAGCTTTGCCGGTTTCATCTTTGAATATTCCGGTGAAAAGGCAAGCGGTTCCGTGATCTCGAATTCCATCGGCACGCCAACGTTCCCGTCGACGGTGATGGTCTGCGCCAGGGGGATATTCCCGGCGCCGTCCAGAAGGATGCTTCCGGAAATCGTCAGTTGATCCGGCTTGAAATTCACCAGACGGGCCGCATCGGAAAATACAATGCGATCATTTCCGCCGCTTCCCGTGATCTGCTGGTAAATGCTCAGTTGTATCGTATCGGCGCCGTCGTTCTTTGAACCGACAAGGTCAAGGTCAAGGTACATGGGGATATCAATGTCGCTGCCGATGTCAATGGACAGTTCGATATCGGAGAGTTCAATGTCCTCGAATTCCTCGGGGAACATGTCGGAAAGCCCCATGTCGAGACTGACCTCATCAAAGTCGTAGCGGGCATCGTTGAAAGCCGCGTCCGCCGAGTTCACGATAATGGAGTCCCCGTCGCTTTTCCCGTAAAAGTCAAAGCTGACGCTGAATTCATCGGTGTCGGTAAGTTGTCCGTATTGTCCGGGTATTCTGATGTAGGTGCGATATTCGAAATCATCGTCAAGTACGACGGAAGCGTTGTTCAGCTTGTAGGGGAAAGTGGTGCTTCCGCCGGTGGGGATGGTCATGGAATCGGTGCTGAAATACTGAACCCCCGCAGTCTTCGAAGTATCCAGCGACATGATGTTCAGCAGGATCTTTCCGGTGATATTGCTGGTGTTGGAAAGGGTGATCTCGAGATTGCAGGTATCCAGGTACGCCCTGCTCACGGTGATCTCCCCATCGTTGAGATCATCGCCGAAGCTGATATTACTGGTGTCGGAGATCAGTTCGGGGTCAAGGTCGCCCTCCACAAATTCCCCGACCATGGAGACCAGCTGTCCGCTGACGGTAAAGGAGGAATTGCGTGCCGCTGCGTTGTTGGTGATGGTCTCGGGCCCGTCGCCGCATATCATGCCGCTGACGACGATCATGATGCTTTTAGGGAATTCCGCTCCCGCCAGGGAGATGTCTTCGGTGACCTGCTGGCCGGGAGGGATCGGCTGATCCCATTCGAGCTTCACATGCTGGCTGGCATCGTTGTAGATGGGATCCTGGGTGGTCGAATCGTACACGGCGATCGTGACCGGATCGCCCAGCGTACAGACCAGGTCATTGCTGATCGTGACCGTCATCGTTCCCGAGGAGAACCGCTGCCGGTCCATGGGAAAGTTCACGTAGGAAGTATCCGGCGGAAAAGCAATGTCCTCCAGGGGAGGGGTGGTCAGGCCTTCCGGTACGGATGTGATAGCGGGGTAGATCTCTGCAAGGCTGATCGACGGGGTGCTGAAGGTGCGTGTGGAGAATTCCACAAAGGTCATGGATTTGCTGACGGAACTGCTTACCGGCTCGGTCTTCATGCTCATATCGACATCGAAGGTTGTGCTGAACGTGTCGCGCATGACGAACCAGTCTGTGGTCCCTCCGGGGTCCCCGGGATAGCTCTCACGATATTCATCAAGGGAAATATCGTCTCCGAGATAGGTGAGGAGTGTATCAAAATTTACGCTCATGCTGGTAAGAAAGAATTCGTAGGGCCCGGCATTGATCCGGGGAGGGACAATACGGTCCGGGATCTCCGGGATGCGGAATTCGAAACAGCCGCTGAGCGAAAGCAGGACAACGAGAGCGAATAGAATATTTTTTCCCTTTGTCATGTTCTTTTCCTTTATAATAATGGTTATTTCGTTATTTTAAAATATTTTATAAATCCTTTAATTGCAAGGATATTATAAAAATTTATTGATCTCGGGGACCAGTATCTCAGCCGCTTTTCTTCCGGAACGGATAAGTTCGGTAGATCTGTCGAAATCATACCACATCAGCGAATTGACCCGGGGCCTTATGACAACATCCGCATGTTCCAGCGACAGGTCGATGGAGCGGTTCACTCCCATGCTGTCCGCGGCAGATTTTACTTTCAGGGCGTTGTTGATATTCCTTGCGGGGTCCCGCAGGGATATATCCACCGCGATGGTGACGTCCGCTCCCATGGCCTTTAGCGACTTAACGGGGACAACGTCATGAGCAATACCGTCAACGTACAGGTCGCCGCCGATGTCGACCGGTTCCATCCACAGGGGAAGGCTCATGCTGGCCTGAACGGCTTTTACAAGGTTTCCGTCACGGAAACAGACGCCTTTCCCCTTACTGAGATTGCCTGCTACCAGGCCGAGCGGGATCTGCAGCTTGTCAAAACGGATGCCTTTTAGCAGCAGGGCGAGAAAATCCGCGGTCTTTTCGGCTTTCATGATCCCCATGTGCCGCTGCAGGAAGTAGTGGGCGGATATTTCCCTGAACCGGCTGAGAAAGGAGACTGTTTTTGCCTTGCCGGCGATGTTGCCGAGTCTCAGGGATTTGAATTCCGGGCTTTCCTGTGATTCAAAGAACATGCGGCTGATGGTTTTTACATCCTTGTGATAGGCGTAAAGCGCCGCAATAAGCGCACCGATCGAAGTGCCGGTGATCATGTCGACAGGGATGCCGTATTTTTCCAGTATGTACAGGACGCCGAGATGCGAGAGGCCCCGGGCGCCGCCGCCTCCGAGGGCAAGTCCGATCTTTTTTTCCGTACGCTTCATGTTATTTTTCCATGTAGACACGCATATGCACGGGTTCCAGGGGATTGTCCGCGGCGTCCCGGGGAAGGTTCGCGATCTTCGCGATCATGTCCCTGCCTTCGATAACCTCGGCGAACACGGTGTACTGGCCGTCGAGGTGGCCGGGACTGCCGTCGCAGATGAAGAACTGCGAACCCGCACTGTTCGGGTCCGGGGTGCGTGCCATGGAGACGATGCCCCGTGTGTGGGGAATGTCGTTGAATTCCGCATCGATGCTGTACCCGGGGCCTCCCGTTCCGTCCGTGCTTCGCTTTCCGTCCCGGCTCAGGATATCGCCGCCCTGGATCATGAATCCCGGGATGACGCGGTGGAACGTCACGCCGTCGTAGTAGCCGCTTTCCGCCAGGCGTTTGAAGTTTGCGCAATGGTCCGGCGCCTTGTCCGGGAAAAAACGCAGCTTCATGCGTCCGAAACGTGTTTCGATCACGGCATATTCGTGCTTTCCGATCGGTTCCGGGGCCGTGTTACGTACTCTGTTCAGCACCGAGTCGATCTGCCCGGCGTCCAGGAAGCGCGTGAGCGCATCCGCCTTTTTTATGCCTTCGGTAATCACCGGATGATCGCGGTATTCGCCCTCCGGATATTTGCGGAGATAGTTCTCTGCGGCGAAGACACTTTCCTTCGCGCGTTCAAAAACGCGTTGTTCCAGTTTTTCCTTGACTTCTTCCACGTATTTTCCCTCCGGATAACGGTTGATGTAGCGGGTGCAGGCTGCTTCGCTGTTTGCCCGCCGGTAATAGAGGATCTCCAGCCGCTGTGAAGCGCGCTCTTTCCACTTTTCCGATTCGCATGTTTCAATATAACGGCTGATTGTGCGGGGATTTCCGCTGCGTACCGCCTTTCGGTACTCCCGGTCCGAACAGGAGAGCAGAAGCATCAGCACCGCCGTGAATAAAATGAAATGTCTTCTCACCGTGTTTCTCCTTGTTTTACGTATGTCCTTTGTCTCCGGCCGCGTACTCACAGGAGGATCTCCGGGCCGGTGACATGCTGCCTGGCGAACGAAAAGGGGAGATCTATCCCGTTCTCGCGAAAAAAGCGAAGGAACATCCCGGAACTGACCTGTTCGTTGTTGTTCTCCTCGCTCAGATGGGCGAGCATAAGATGGCGCAGTTTTCCGCTCTTGATAATGTCAACGGCAAATTCCGCAGCCTGCCGGTTGGAGAGATGGCCGCGCCGGGAGCGGATGCGCTGCTTGACGTTCTCGGGATAGCGGGGATTTGCTTTCAGCATGGGGATATCGTGATTGGCCTCAAGGATCAGGGCGTCCAGATGCCGGGCCTGCGCACGGATTAGCGTAGACACTTTGCCGAGGTCCGTAACGATACCGAGGGTCTTTTTCCCGTCATCAATACGGAAGCAGACCGGGTCCGACGTATCATGACTGATACTCAGGGGATGTATCATAAAGTCCTGATGATCAAACATATAACCAGTATCAAATAAGCGGATATCGGACAGTTCGTCCAGCTTATAAATGATGCGGGCGCTTTCAAAGCAGCCGCGGTTCATGTATACCGGAATGCCGAATTTCTTTGCGAACACGCGGGCGCCGCGAAGGTGATCGCCGTGCTCATGGCTGATCAGCAGAGCACTGACCGATGCGGGTTCGATGTCCACCGATGTCAGGCGGAGACAGAGCTGTCTGGCGGACAGGCCGGCGTCGACCAGGATGCGTGAGCTTCCGGATTCCAGCAGATAGCTGTTCCCTTTACTTCCGCTTGCCAGAGGTAGAATATGCATTATCTGCCCGCTTCCTGTATAAACCGTGTGAAAAAAGCGTCGCGCTGCGCTTTCGGAAGCCACTCGGGATGGAATTGCGTTCCCGTGATCCACTGTCCGTCCCGGTACTCGATCGCTTCCACCGTGCTGTCGCGTGTCCAGGCGCTTACCCGGAAGTCCGGACTCAGGTATTCCGGATCCACACACTGGTGATGCCAGGAATTGACCATGAGGCTGTCTCCGAACCATGCGGCCATGCGGGAGCCTTTAGCGGTGTATATCATGTGCTGAACGTTGCGGTGACCGGGAACATCCCGGAAGAGTTTCCCGCCGGTGGCAATCGCCAGCAGCTGTTCTCCCGCACAGATCCCCAGGACGGGCTTGCCGCTTTTCAGCGCCAGGCGGACCAGGAGGCTGTCGTAGCGCGCGCGGTGGATGTCCATCAGGGTCATGCTGGGATGCATGCTTTTTCCGTACCATTCCGGTATGTAGTCCCGGCCGCCGGTAAAGATCACGGCGTCGGTTTCCTCAAGCTCCTCTTTCAGGAGGGTGGTATCCTCCGTGCAGGGAATGAGGCGCACCCTGCCGCCGTTCTCCCGGACCGCATCCACATAGCTTCTGTTGATATAGTACTTTCCCTCCCAATAGCTCATGCTCAGGCCGATGACCGGTGCTTCCGGAGCACTGCAGGCGCTGAGGATAAAAAGCAGAAAAATAAAAAGGGGTGCGGCATATTTCATAAGACCTCATTTATTTTCCCGAAAATATAAAAAGTAATTCAATTATCACATGAAATTTTCTATTTTTCACCATGGATCATTCAATATGCCTCTATAACGGAAAAATCTACGGTCCGCAGGGACTGCAGGATGCAACGGCGATCATTATCGGCCGCGGTCTGATCCGCTATGTGGGGGATGATGCCGGGGCACACCGTTTCATCCTCGGCGACACGGAAAAGATCGATGTCGGCGGGCGTCTCATTTTTCCGGGTTTTACCGATTCGCACCTCCATCTGAGTGAATGGGCAAAGCGCAAGGAACATCTTGACCTGAATCCTTTCCCCTCTCTGAAGGACACCTGCGCATTCATCAGGGAACAAGCGGGTAACAAGGAGTGGCTGATCGGAGGCGGCTGGAATCAGAACGCCTGGGTGGAAAAACGTTTTCCCCACCGCCGGGACCTGGATTTTCTGGGAACGGACGTAAAAGCGGTGTTTTACAGCAAGGACTTTCATTCCGCCTGGGTGAACGCAGCGGTGATCGAATGTTTTGATATGAAAGATGTGTTCGCCATGCTGAGAAAAGGGTGCGTGAAACGTGATGAGGACGGCCAGCTGAGCGGGCTCCTTCATGAAGAGGCGCTTTCGGTATTGCTGGACCCCCTGCTGAAAACGCGCCCTCCGGGAATCTTTGCGGACCCCGGGAAATATTTTACGGATTTTTACCGCCATGGCATTACCTCCGTGCACACGATGGAGCATTTTGAGGACTATCAGAAGTATCTTTCCCTGTATCAGCATGAACATCAGCGGGGACCGCGGCTGGGCATCTATGTGTACAATACGGACAGCGAGGCGGTCTTTGCACAGAACCTCCGGCACGGCAGGGGAGGCGCCCGGCTGCGTTTCCTGGGGCTGAAGATCTTTGTGGACGGGGCGCTGGGGAGTCAGACCGCCTGGATGCGGGAACCCTATGAGGTGGAAGGCCATTTCGGGAAAAAACAGCTGACGGGCGGAGATCTTCGACGCGCTATCGGGCAGGCCGAAGGACACGGATGCGGACTCTGTATCCACGCCCTGGGCGATGCGGCCGTGGAACACCTGCTGGACATCCTGGATGATTTCGGCAGAGCGCTGCGGGTCCCCCTGCGTATCGAGCATGCGCAGATACTGGATGAAGGGCTGATACAACGCCTGAAGGCACACGGTGTGCCAATTTCGGTCAATCCGTCACATCTTATTGATGACAAGCCGATCGCGGAGCTTCATTGGGGGGAGAGAAGCCGGATGGCCTACCCATACCGAAGCCTGAAGGTCGCCGGCATTCCCTACGCCATCGGCAGTGACGCCCCCGTGGAGGATATCAATCCGTGGAAGGGCATCTATGCCGCCGTCCGGCGTATCGGCGCCGGGGATGATACACCCTGGTACCCGGAGGAATGCATCCGGCTGAACGATGCCGTCGACGCCTATACGAAATATGCAACGGTGCTGTCTGGGTGCGCAGAAAGGAAGGGAGTCCTGGAAAAGGGATACATGGGGGACTGCTTTGTCTGTAACCGTGATGTCTTCAGTTTTCCGCTGGAACAGTGGAAAGATATCCGCTCCGTGCTGACCGTGATCGACGGCAGGATCGTCTATAATACGCTGGGAACGGGATGAAAAAATACCTCGAACACACCTCCTCACCGCTCTTCGGCGTCGTTGCGATCCTCCCGCTTGCCCTGTATTATGAAATATCCATGCTGCTTGTCAACCGCGGCGTGCTTACAGAGGTGCGGAACGCCGCGGATGTGATGTTCAAGCGTCTCTTTGAAATGCTCGGTTTTGAAGGCCCCCTCGCGGGGATCGTGATGTTCGCCGCATTGTTCATCGGCGCCGCGCTCCTGCAGGGAGCGCACCGGGAAAAGGCGGGCGTACATATCCAATGGAAGTATTTTCCCTTTATGATCCTTGAAAGCGCCGTATACGCACTGCTCCTGCTCATTCTGATGGCTTTTTCCATGAACCTGACGACGGCGCTGCAGCTGATGATCTCTCCTGCGGACATCGCGTATAGTCTCGGAGCGGGAGTCTATGAAGAGCTGCTCTTCCGGGCCCTGCTGCTGCAGGGGCTTCTGATGGCCGTGCGCTATCTTCCCGGAAAGGATCTCTGGTGGAAGGCGGGCGCCGTGCTTGTTTCGGCACTGGCCTTTTCGGGAGCGCATTATATCGGAGCGGGCGGGGACGTATTTCATGCGCTGAGTTTTTTTTCCCGCACGATGGGGGGAGTCATGCTGGGAAGCGTCTACATGCTGCGCGGACTCGGCGCCGCCGTATATACCCATGCGATCTATGATGTCTATACGGTCCTGATTGTCTGAACCTCTTGCAAAGATGATTCCATTTTCTTTGTCCCGTGTGGAACCCTCTTCGGGACAGGCAAACAAAATACAGCCCCGTCATTAGTAAGTAGTAAATTAGTATGTAGTAAGAAGTCGGGCAAGAATATCTATCTTAGTCGGGGTTGAGGGGGTATAGGATGGCATTTCGCAGTCCCGGCGTTACACGCCGGGCTAATTATGTTCAACCCCTCATCTTCGTTCGGGGTTGTTGTTGATATTGGATTATCGTTGTCCCCGGCACTTCGTACCGGGCTAATTATATTCAGCCTCTCCACATGGTCAAGGCTGCAAGGTATTCATGCTCTCTAAACGCTAAACTAAATCGCCACATATTGGGGATCCTGAACCGCGTTCAGGATGACGGTGTCATTATGTCCCTTCGTCTCAACGATTCAACAACAAATTAACAAATTAACGACTCAACGTTTCGACAGGATCTCCTCGTAGACCTCACGCACATAGTCGTCCACCCATTCGTAATACGCGTGTATTTCCCCGGGATCCCGGGAATGCCTGATTGTTTCAAAGCGGTCCAGGATCGCATTCTCTTTTTTCATGATGATCTGCAGATAGCCGTTCTTCCGCCGGTTTTTCAACCTGGCCACATCGATATAGTTCTCATGGTCGTCGTGCTCGCGGGGGAAAAGGTCCGACTTAAGCTCAAGCGCCGATGCCGTCATAAAGGGAACGCCTTCGTCCGGACTGATTACTTCGGGAAGCCGGTCCGCAGAGCGGAAGCACACCGGCGTTGCCATGGCGGTAAGGGGAAATCCCGTCACCGGCCACAGCAGGCTGTTTTGAGGATCTTCATCCGGGCGCACTCCCTGCACCACCAGCACGGATGCGCTCCAGTACCGGGGAATGTAGTCCTGAAATCCCGCCAGCGTCCGGTCGCCGGCATGGCGCGGCAGGTGCATGTTCTCGAGATGGGTCTTCAGGGCGCCGTGATCCAGGTTGCGGGTGGCTTCACGGATGAGAAATTCCGGTGTGAAGGACTTCTGCGCTTTGAACAGGTCACGGGTGGCTTCATAACGAATATAGCCGACTCCTTCTTCGCTTCCTCCGGAGAAAGAGAAATTGGTCCGTATCAGGTATCCCTCCGGTGCGGCGGCCGGATCGTTTGCATCGTACTTCCGGTAATCGAAGTATCCGGTCTCAAAATAGGCGGCATTCCCCGCGGCATCGATGACCCCGAAATTCGCAGCGATCCCCCATTCCCCGGAAGAGGCCTTCAGAAGCTGCTCAAAATCTTCCATATCCGCACATTTTTCCAGCGCTTCCCGCATGAAAAGCCCTTCCTGATCTTCGCCGAGATCGGCGCTGACGCCCTCGTTAATATTGTAGGAGGCCGTGTTCATGATGGCAAAACCCTTTTCATTGACGCCCATCCATATCTCACGGTTCAGGCTGTCGTTTGCGTTCACGACCCCCGTGAAATCGTAGGCGGGCGTACGGACATGCACCAGCTTGTTCTCCAGGGTGCCGGTGTCGCGGTGTTTCCAGAGCAGCGGGCGGCCGTCCGGCGTCGCCTTGCCGCTGATCACCGCGGAGGTGCATGCGAAAAGAAAGGAAAAGAAAAGTATGAACGTTAACAGGAGCTTTTTCATCCGAAAACCTTTCGTTTTATTTCGATGGCGTTGGCCGGACATACTTCCTGACAGCAGTAACAGCGTATGCAGTTGGGATCGTAGATATGCACTTTGCCTTCTTTAATGCTGAGCGCACCGGCCTTGCAGATCTGCACGCATTTGCCGCACAGGATGCAGCGATCGTGATCAAAGACCGGCCGGCGGTCAAAGCGGCGCCGCAGGCGCTCGGAACGAATGCCCATGTAGATCAGATTGTAACCGCGGTCTATACTGACACGTTTAAAATGCTTCACCCGGAGATCGCGGAGATTCCCGCCCTCGATCACAATGTCCTCCATGTTCTCAAGATAGATCCCCCGTTCCACCGCCGAACGGAACATCGGTATTTTCATGGGGTCATACCCGATGATCCTTGCCGTGCTGATATCCAGGGCAACGGGGTTCACGGAGCCGAGGAGAAGGCCGACATGCTTCGGCTTCCCGTTCTGGGGCCCCGCTCCCTCCATGGCGATCACGGCATCCATGAAGGAAAAGGCGGGTTTGACGGTTTCCAGAAGGTCAAGCACCATGTCGGAGAACAGATTGCGGTTGGGATACCGGGCATGCAGCATGGCTTTTGTGAAGCCCGGGATAAGGCCGAAACAGTTTTTTACGGCCCCGGTGAAATAGGTCAGTTCATGGGTTTTGCACTTTGCCAGCGAAACGACATAGTCAACCTTGTCAATGATATTCGCCAGCTTAAAGCCGTTCCGATGCACCGGATCGACGGAAAAATCCACCCATTCGATATCAAGCTCCCTGCAGACGCCCCGGATACCGCACTTTTCCGCTCTGAAGGAAGTGTTGTGGATCGCCGGGGAATCGCCGGCATACACCTTCGCGCCCCTCTGCTGAAAATACTGTGCGACGGCACGGAAGCATGCCGGATGCGTGGTCACCGCACGTTCCGGAGGAAGGTCCGCAAGGATATTGGGCTTAAGCAAAATGCTTTTCCCGCCCGGGTCCGAACCGCCTGCGGCCTCATAGATCTCCGAGACCGCTTTCAGGAGGTCTTCATCATGGTCGTACTTCTTTACACGGCGCACGGAAACGGTATGTTGACCGGCGGAAGCGGCCATGGCTCCCCCTATTTCAGGTTTTCCGGATTAAGAGCTTTCAGGGATGCGGGGACAAAGATCCCGTCTTTTCGTATCAGCTCGCCGTCAAAATAGATCTCCCCGCCGCCGCATTCGGGGGTCTGCCTCAGTACCAGGTCCCAGTGGATCGCGGACTTGTTCCCGTTGTCGGCAGCATCGTAGGAGTTGCCCGGTGTGATATGAATGGAGCCGGCGATCTTTTCATCAAAGAGGATATCTTTCATCGGCCGGTTGACATAGGGATTCAGGCCCATGGCAAATTCACCGACATAGCGGGCGCCGTCATCGGTGTTGAAGATCGCTTCCAGACGTTCCGGATCATCGCCGTCGATCTGTGTGATCTTTCCGTTATTGAACGTCAGCCTGACACGTTCGAAGACCGATCCCTGATACAGTGTGGGGGTATTGTATTCGATCACTCCGTTCACGCTGTCTTTGACAGGGGCCGTAAACACTTCCCCGTCGGGAATATTCCTCAGGCCGCAGCTTTTTATCACGTTGATCCCCTTGATCGAGAAATGCAGGTCCGTTTCCCCGGGTCCCTTGATATGCACTTTGTCCGTCTTTTGCATCAGCTCCACCAGGGCGTCCTCGGCCTTTGCCATTTTGGGGTAATCCAGGGTGCAGACCTTGAAATAAAAGTCCTCGAAGGCTTCCGTGCTCATGCCGGCCTGCTGCGCCATGGAGGGACCCGGCCAGCGCAGGACCACCCACTTGGTCTCCGGCACACGGATCTTCGTATGCACCCTCTGACTCCAGAGGGTCTGGTAACGTTTCATATCCTCCGAAGCGATATCTGAAAATTCCGTGATGTTGCGGCTTCCCCTTACGCCGATATAGGCCTGCATGTTCTTCATGCGGAAAGCCTCGTAATCACCGCTGAACGCGATCTGTGCATCGGTCCCGTGCTTGTACAGCTCGCGCTGTATTTCATTGGACTTCACGGTCACAAAGGGATTTCCCTCCCTTGCCCGCACTGCACGGATCAGCAGTTTTACAAATGCAACAGGGATATCGATGGCTTCTATCAGCACATTCTCGTCCTTCTGAACGTCCGTTGAATAGTTTACTAAAAGCTCTGCCAGCTTTTTTTCACGCGGATCATACATGGTTCACTTCTCCTGATAATGTTTTAATTTCCTTTTCATTATACACTTTTATACCGTTTTTTTCAAACACTTTCACCGTTATCCCCTTCCCGGGAACCGTGATGTTCCGGAAACTGCCGTCATAGACGCGGTATTTCCCGCAGGAGGGGGAATGCTCCTTCATGCAGGCAAACCGGCAGCCGCTAAGTTCCGCAATCCGCAGCGCCGCTTCCGCTCCCCGGCGGAACGCGGTGCTGACATCCTTTCCCTCTGCGCTGACGATCCCGCCACCGGGCTGAATTTCCGAAGGAATGCGCGGTGTGGACAATCCTCCCAGCTGTTCGGGACATACGGGGATCAGAATGAAGCGGGATCTCAGGATCTCCCGTTCCGGGGCCGGAATACGGTTGTCCCTTCCGTCGTAGCGGCACGGGATACCGGCCAGGCAGGCGGATATCAGCAGACTGTGTTTTTCCGTTTCCAGCATAAGATGAATATTCTATCTGTGCTTTATCAGAAGGAGCACCGAACGCGGCGCAAGTGTCAGCACTGCATCCTTGTGTTCCGAGAGGGGCTCCGTTGATGCAGCGTTCAGATGCGCATGAACCTTCCAGTCCCCTTCCTGAAGATCGAATTCCGCGGCTTTTTCCGGTGAGCTGTTCAGCAGGACGGCCATGCTCCGCCCGGGCACGTCCACCCGGTATCCGACGCCGTGATCCGATCCCCCGCCGTGCAGCCAGGTGATCCTGTCCCTCTCCGCGGAACGGAGCTCCGGGAAGACCTTGCGGACCGCAAGAAGCTGACGGTAATAGTCATAAAGCTCCCGGTTGATCTCCCTGTCATGAAGATCCATATAGTTGGTCCCGTTATCCTTGGCATAGGAATCCCGGTCAAGCGTCCCCGCCTGCGGATCCTCCACACCGTCCACCCTGGCAATGACCTTGGAGCGCGCATATTCCTGTCCGGCATGAAGCATGCAGACCCCCTGCGAACAGCAAAGGATAAAGGCCGCAATATGGTGAAGTACCTTCTCCTCCTCTGAAAGCCTGATGTGTTCGGCATGGTCCTCCGGCACGATATCCTTTCCTTCCCGGAGGGACAGGCGGATAAAATCCCCCAGGGTGTACTCATCGTGGCAGGCGAGATAATTCACCGAATATTTCGAATCCCTAACGATCCCGCCGTCCTCCTTCAGGCTTCCGCTAAGCAGCTGAAGGATGTGGTCCTTGTCCGTCCCTTTCTCCGGAAGCCCGAAAAGATAGCCGGGATCTTCCCGGGGTTCAGCGCCCTTGATCCCGTTGCGGAACCTGTCATTCCACGCCCCCAGCCCCAATTCGCTCATCTTTCCGGGAATATACCGTTTCCCCCATGCCTCGCCGACAATCACGGTGTCCGGATTGATCCCGCGGGCCGTTTCCCTGAGCTCATGAAGTGTCCTGTCATCAAGGATCCCGGCAAGGTCCAGACGGAAACCGTCGATATGGAATTCCTGCGTCCAGTAACGGATGCTGTCAAGAATGAGACGGCGCATCACGGGGGATTCGCTGTTGACATCGTTCCCGCATCCGCTGTGATTTTCGCCCGGCCGCAGATAGTGATCCTCCGCCAGCCAGCGCAGGGGGTTCCGGTCGTACTGGCTGATATGATTGTAGACCACATCCATGATCACCGCAATGCCGGCGGCATGAAGCGCTCTGACCATAGATTTCAGTTCCCGGATCTCTTCTCCCCGGGCATCCGACCAGCGGTGCTTCTGCCGCGTCCCCTTCCTTGCATAAAAATTCGCCGGCGCAAAGAAAAAAGAGGTCATATATCCCCAGTGATTATAGGCGTAGGGGTTCCAGTCGTTATAGATCCCCCCGGCTTCTTCTTTGAAAGGCGGTTCGTGGTTGGCAAAGTGCATCAGCGGCATGAATTCCACGGCGTTCACGCCGAGCTTCCTGAAATAGCCGATCCTGTCCTTTACCGCGGAATACGTCCCGGACGAATCGCGTTGCTTCCCGTCAGCGGCAGTGAGATCCCTGACGTGGCACTCATAGATGATCAGATCGCGGGGATCCTTCAGAGCAATAAAGGTATCGCCTTCCCAGTCAAAGGAAGTATCGCAAATAAATCCTCTTGCCTCCTGACGAAAATCATTGAACGTCGCAACACAGCGCGCATAGGGATCCGCGATGTATTCCTTCATCCCGTTCATCAAAAAGGCATAATAGTACCCCTCAAAACTTCGTATGTCGGAATATTCCCAGAAGCCGTCCCCCACCGCGCGCATCGGGTAGGTCATCTTCGGTTTTTTATCTTCGCAGCGTTCAAAGAGCGCCAGGCGCAGTTTTTGCGCATAAGGGGCATAAAGCGTGAAATAACTGCGGTTCCCGATACGGTGGAATCCGGGAGGATGCATTGCCATCTTTCAGCCTCCGATGTGTCTGGATAGTGTCAGAATATACCGTGTAAGGTCCTTGCGTACGCGCCGGGCCGTTTCGTACACTTCCTCGTGTGTCAGCGGGTGCGGGGCCATCCCGGCCGCCCAGTTCGTGGCGCAGGAAAAAGGATATACCTTCATTCCGTTCCGCCGGGCCCACATGATCTCCGGCATGGTGGACATGCCCACCAGGTCGCCGCCCCGGGAACGGAAATATTCGATCTCCGCCGGCGTTTCATAGGAGGGGCCGGTGGTCCAGACATAGACGCCTTCGCCGAGTTCAATCCCGGCATCCTTTGCCGCGTGTTTTGCAGGTGTTTCTTCCGCTTTTCTTAACTTCGCCAGACCGGGATCGAACTCCTTCACCTGGCCGGTCATGTCGATACAATCC
Organism: Fidelibacterota bacterium; assembly: GCA_018400915.1. GTDB lineage: Bacteria > Fidelibacterota > Fidelibacteria > Fidelibacterales > Fidelibacteraceae > M50B103. Next base: position 1,345 of record JAGYLW010000017.1, on the reverse strand, counting down.
CGGATAAGCAGAATATCGCCGGGCTGATGGCCGGGGTCGATCAGTCCGGCGGCATTGGTGACCACCACATGTTGAATTCCCAGCTCATGAAAACTTCTGACAATGGACAGCACCTCCCCGAGATCATACCCCTCGTAATAATGGAAGCGCCCCCTGGCCGCCAGAACGGAGATATGATCAATACTGCCGGAAACGAAGGCACCTTCGTGGCCCTTTACCGTGGAGCGGGGAAAATCCGGAATATCCGAATAAGGCAGTTTTTTCCGTATGTCAACGGAATCCAAAAGATCATTCAGCCCGCTTCCCAGGATAATCCCCAGGGAAGGATGATCGTCACGGAAAAATTCGTATACGTGTCTGTGCTTTTTCATACGGTCTCTGTTTATGAAAAGGATGAACGTTTCTTCTTATCAAGCAGGAAGCCGGGGACTTCCTCCCAGCCCAGCTCGGTCTCCCGGTTCTCCGCCATTTCCTTGATGCGGAGAATACGGTGCTGCACCTCGGCTTCACCGACCACCGCGACCCGCGCCGCATTCCGGCGGTTGGCGTCCCGCAGCATGGCCTTGACACTGCGCCGCAGCAACTCTGCGTAGACATTCACCCCCCGGGCGCGCAGCCTTTTTACCAGGGGGAGCACTTTTTCGTAACTCCCGATGTCCATCGGGGCAATATAAAGATCGACGGGATGGTTATCTTCCGTCTCAAAAAGCGCTTCCGCCTCCATCGCCAGGATAAGCCGTTCCGTGCCGGCGGCAAAGCCCACGGCCGGGACGTCATTCCCGCCCAGTTCCCGGATCAGTCCGTCGTAACGTCCTCCGCCGCAAAGCGCATCCTGAGCGCCGAGTGCCGTGCCCTTGATCTCAAAGGTGGTCCGGGTGTAATAATCCAGCCCCCGCACCAGTGAAGGGTCGATCACATATTTAATACTCAGCGTATCCAGAAGGGAGCGGACCTCGCGGAAATGCCTGCTGTCTGCTTCAGAAAGATGTTCGAGGATCGAGGGCGCGTACTGTTCCATGACGGCATTGCAGGAAGGGTTCTTGCAGTCAAAAAGCCGCAGGATGTTCCCCTCAAAGCGCTCGCGGCAACTTTTGCAAAGCTTCTCTTTGTGCGGCTGCAATGTATCTTTCAGCAACCGCATATAGGCTTTCCGGCTTTCCGGGCTTCCGATGGAATTGATGTGCAGCTCCCACTGCTTCAGGCCCAGCTCGTGATAGATACTGCAGGCCAGCTCGATCACCTCCGTATCCGCTTCCGGATAGGGAGAGCCGATGACCTCGATGCCGTACTGATGGAACTGCCGCTGACGCCCGGCCTGCGGCCGTTCCTGGCGGAACAGCGGCCC
>JAGYLW010000169.1 GCA_018400915.1 Fidelibacterota bacterium | reverse complement strand
CGAGGACTCATCCACCTACAATATCAACCCTTTGTATCAAGACGATATTGTTGTGGGAGAAGGTCCGGTGATGCTGCTGGAAGCCGGGCGCAATCCGGCAAACGTCCCCGAATCCACACATGATGTGACCGTGTCCATCCGCGCATTTACCACCCGCGGCATCGATACGGCGACGGTGTATTACAAGGTTGACGACGGAGAGTTTACCGGCATCGACATGATCGATACCGGGGATGACATCTGGTCGGCTGTGATACCGTCGCAGGAAGATAACGCCATTGTCGAGTATTACTTTTATTTCGTGGATGACTCCAGCGACGTCTCGGCATATCCGTCGAAATATCACGAAAAGCTTCTCGCCTACAAGGTGCTGGACAGTGACCCCACTATCTATGATATCCAGTACACCCATGCCGGGAGCGGCCTCAGCCCTCTGCACGGCTGCAACGTTGTATTCAATGCCAATGTGACCATGGACGGCAGCCTGGGTACCGCTTTTACGGATAATGCAGGCCGCGGCGTCGTCCCGGTGGCTTCCGCGTCCGGACCCTGGAATGCCGTCTGGGTCCTGACCGATACGATGACGCTGAAAAATCTGCATGAAGGCGATTATGTTACGGTGACCGGCGTGGTCGATGACGATCATGACAAGTACTACAAGTTCCAGAATAACACCTATGTGGTGGGAACGGTAAATACGGAGCTCCAGGGCGAACTCCCGCCGGACCCCACGGCAGTGACGCTTGCCGACCTGGAGAATGATTTTGAAGCCTACGAGGGCGTTACCGTTGAGATCACCGACGGTGCTGAGATCGCCTCGGTCAACGATTACGACCTGACCATGGATGACGGTGCGAATACTTTCCTTCTGGACGATGATTTCGTTCCCGACTCCGTCATGAGGGTCAATTATCTGGAAAACGTCGTCTTCAACGGGATCGACACGCTTGTGGCCGGAGACAGCATTAACTCGGTCACCGGTATCGTGATCTACAGCTACAGTGACGGGAAAATCATTTTGCGCGAGGCCGCGGACATCAGCTATACCAAGGTGGAAACGGAAACCGGCGTACGGACCGTTCCCGATAACTATATCCTGGCCCAGAACTATCCGAATCCCTTCAATCCGGTCACCACGATCAATTTCGAATTGCCGGAAGCCGCGGATGTGACGGTCCGGGTGTTCGACATCACCGGAAGGAGGGTCGCCGAACTGGTCAACGGAAGCATGAACGCGGGCCGTTACGACCTTCGCTGGAATGCCGGCCATCTGAGCTCGGGCGTGTACTTCTACCGCCTGACCACACCGGAATTCACCGAAACCCGTAAAATGTTGCTGCTGAAGTGACCTGCCTGAACGTTCCCGCGGAAAGAGTGATACGTTCCGCGGGAACAATGAATACTGCGGCCCCCGCGGGGAAAGGACTATGAACAGGAAAACGACGTTCACATCGACGGCTTTTCTGCTGACACTGCTGCTGGCAGTGTCGGCCTGCGGGCTTTTTCACCCGAAAGTGCCGCCGTCCACCTCGGAGAACCTGCCGCCGGAAACCCATATTTCCTTTTTCTACGAACCGGACACCACCCTGGGACCCGGCGACTACTGGCTGAACAACGGCGACACGGTATGGGTGCAGGACACCCTGGTGCTGGGGCTCGACACCACCCTCTCGGTACAGTCCGTCAGCTGGTGGGGAGACGACCCCGACGGCGACGTGATCGGATATTACGTACAGTGGTCCTATATGGATACCGCGGTCTTCACTGCCGAGGAATCCGCCGTCTTCTATCTTCCGCTGCGCACACCGTTCGATATTTACAGCCTCACCGTCACCGCCGTGGACAACGACAGCCTCACCGACCCCAGCCCGGCAGTCGTCAGTTTTCCGGTCTACAATTCTCCCCCCTCCGTGGAATGGAAGCTGAATTCCCTGCCTGCCAGCACGCGCTCGGAAGATTCGGTCCACTATTCCTTCACCCACCATTCCTTTTTCTGGGATGTGCATGATATCGACGGACTTGA
>JAGYLW010000168.1 GCA_018400915.1 Fidelibacterota bacterium | reverse complement strand
CAGGGCCATCGCCTTTTCCAACCTCGAAGGCAGCCGCCAGAGCAGCCTGGGATTCTACATGACCGCCGAAACCTACGAAGGCAAGCACGGAAGGTCCCTGAAGCTGGACGGGCTGGAACGGGATTTCAACGGGCTGGCACGGCGGCGCTATATCGTGGTCCATTCCGCGGATTACGTCACGGAGGACTTCATCGAACAACACGGCCGCCTCGGCAGAAGCTGGGGCTGTCCCGCCCTTCCCCCGGACATTGCGCAGGATATCATTGAAGTAATCCGGGAAGGCTCCGTACTCTTCGCCTATGCCGACGACGAGAAATACCTAAAGAGATCAAAGCTGATACGCTAACCACGAATTTCACGAATTCACACGGATTATTTAAAAACATGACATTCACAGCAGGAAGTTCATTCTGTAGATTCTGAAAATTTTTTACGGCTGTAAGAAAAAGGCACATCTATATATTCCGGGTTGTGATTTAAATGCCCGGTGTAAAGCCAGATTACAGACCAAAGCATTATTAGTGTAATTCGTGAAATTCGTGGTTAAATAAAAAGCCCCCGCCTTGCGGCTGAGGGGCTCAATATTTTTATTTCGAATAAAGTTTACTTGACCAGGAGCATCTTCTGTGTCAGGACCTGATCGCCGATCACGCTGCGGACAAAGTAAATGCCGCTGTTCAGATCCCTGCCGTCCACGCGGAATTCATAATTCCCCGCTTCCATGCGGCCGCCGGCGATCGTGCGCACCTTCCTGCCCGTGATGTCGTACATGTTCATCGTCACGTCCATGGGACGCGAGAGCTCCAGCGGTAACGTGAACGCCGGATTGAAGGGATTCGGATAGGCCGGTTCCAGACGGAAATCCGCATTGGCGAACAGCACATTGTCCGGGACCGTGACCGTCACCGGATCATGCCGCGTGACATTGCCGCTGTGGTCCACGTCTTCCAGGATGTAGGAATACGTGGCGCCCGGCTTGATATTGCCGTCACGGTGGCTGTAGCGGTTCTGTTCGGTGCTCGTACCGGCACCCCGTAACGATGCGTCATGCATATAGGAAGCGATCACCCGGTAATCGGGATCCTCGCTGTCTTCCCCCTGCGCGCGCTTCACCACAAATCCCGCATTCTGCGTCTCGGAAGCCGTGGACCATTCAAGGTCAACAGCACCTTTATTGTACCCGGCAACAAAAGACTCGAGCGTAACGGGCAGGGCGGGGTCGCCGTTGCCGTCAAGGAAGATCACGTCGTTGTATGTGGTATTTGATTCGGCCAAACCACCTCCAAATTTTGTACCATCAAGTTCGTAATACAACTCATTAGATGGAACCGATTCGGGCCATTCCACATTAGTACTACCTACAGAAGCAAATTCCATTTTCACATGTAGTATTGTGGACGGAGATGACGATGATGTAGATATATGTGTTCCTGAATGATATAGACTATCGTTTGATAATTGTTTCTCAAATGTTATAGCAAAAATATCATTAGCAGTATAATTACCATCATTAGTAAATATATATAAAGCTATACCAGAAGTTGTTTCAGCTAATGGTCCCCTTTTTGTAACTGTTATATTACTTGAAAGACTATCTCCAAAGACGCTTGTATTATATTTGATATATACCATGCCGTCCCGAAAACGATAGGGACTTTCTGAGCCGTCGCTGATATAGGCCTGGACATCGAATTCGTAGTAGTCATTGGTGCCATCCGAAGAAATGGAACTGTTTGTAAAAATTATGTTCACTATACCAGAAGTTGCAGCCAGAAAGGAAATGCCGAAAATTAACAATCATAATGTCAGAAATATTTTTTTCATCATGTAGCGGAGTGATTTTACTTCACTGTTCCTTATGAGTTTGTATTGAAATTCTCAATACTGTCAAAAAACAAGGTATATTTTAGATTAAAGTCACTGGAATGAAAGAGGTTCCGCAAAACCCTCTATTTCACCAGCAACATCTTCTGGGTTTTTACCTTATTGTCAATCCGTGCCCGGAGCAGGTAGGTTCCGCTGCTCAGGTTACT
>JAGYLW010000167.1 GCA_018400915.1 Fidelibacterota bacterium | reverse complement strand
CCGTCCCGCCGACGATCTCCGGGAGGCGGACCGGAAGTACCGCGCGAACCCGGAGGAAGAGGACTTTCTGCCGCTGCGGGCAAGACATTTTATCGAACAGTACCGGATCTCCGGCGCGGACGACATTACGGAGACTGTGGAGCGATTTATCCGTGACATGGAACTGACAGCGGATGCGGAAGATGACACACTGTCCGCGGTCGAACGTTTCCGGGAGGTCCTGAGGGAAGTCCTGCGGGATATGGAATTGCTGGACTGCGGAAAAGACCCCGGCCTGATAAGCGCGGAAGTGCGCACACGGCTTCAGAAGGCGGCGGTGCGGCGAAGAACCCATGAGAACGGGATTCCCGTGGTGGGGTATCTCGACAGCGCCGGACTGGACCCGGGACATGTGTTCGTGATGGGGATGATCGAGGGGGATATTCCCCGCAGGGAGGACAGTAATCCCTATCTTCTCTCCCGTGAATATTATTCGCTGAAATTAAACCGGTATTTTATGAAAAAATGGATGGGACTGGGAGAAAGGGTGACCTTCTCCTGGCCGGCGCATGCCGAAGACGGTACGGAGCAGCAGATATCGGCCTTCCTTGAAAATATTGACAAGCGGATACAGGCAGCGCCGGAGAACGGGGGGCGCCGGGAACAGCTTCTGAACTACGAGAACCGCTGTATTGACGCGGATCATCCCGCGGTCCGCCGGCATAATGAGATCGTTCGCGGAGACATGGGAGCATTCTCCGGAAAGGTCGATGAAACGCGGACGCATTTCACCCTGTCCGTATCCGCGGTAGATACGTTGCTGGCCTGTCCCATGCGGTTTTACTATGAACGGATATTGCGGATACAGCCCGCGGATCAGGATGCGGCAGCGGCCCGGGCCCAAAAAAAGGGAAATGTCATTCACCGTATCCTTGAGGATTTCGGAAAGCGCGGAGGCTTTGAACTGCCTGTCGGAGAGGCCCTGCCTCTTCTGCGTTCCTCTGTCGGGAAGGTGTTCGGGGACGAAGGGATCGACATCGAAGATCCTTTGGTCCGCGACCGTTTCCGCTATTATGTCATGAACCTGGAAATGGACAGCCGCGAAAACTGCCTGGTGTCGATGCTGCGCTGGAACGCGAAAGAACTCCGCGACTACCGTTCCGAAAAGTTCGAAAGGAAATTTTCCCGGCAAAGCGGCGACGCCCTGCACCTGAAGTTCGGGGCAGCGGACGCGGATATCAATGGTAAAATGGATAAGATCATGCTGCATAAAAGTGAAAAACACATCATTGTATCGGACTACAAGACCGGAAGTATACCCTCATCAGAAGCATTTAAAGATTGCATGCGGGCACAGCTTTTGCTGTACGCCATGAAAGCAGGGGAACTGTACCCCGGCTATCACGCGGACGCAGCCTATGAACAGATCAAAAACCCCGGTCATTTGGGGAACGGCGGAGAAGGTCTTCACATCTACCGGCAGGCGGACGGCAGGTTCGGAAAGATGAAAAAGAACGGCGACATGGGCGCCGGTATCGACATCAACATCTTTCAGCGGGTGCTTGAGGAACTTTTTTCCCATATTTCCCGCGGAGAGTATTATATTACGGACAGGCCCTTTGACAGTGCATGCAGGCATTGTCCGCACGAAGGGCTGTGCCGCAGGGACAGCCGGCTGTGGAACGGACACGACAACGGCCCGGCGGGACTTATTTATGAACAAGGAGACCATGATGAATGAATTCTTAAAGAAAGAAGTGCAGCGCGTTTTCAGTGAAAAGGATCAGCAGGACCTGACGGCGGAAGATATCAAAAAGTGGGTGCGCAAGACCCGCCTCAAGCAGATATTGTTCATCTTTTTTGAAAGCGTGATCCTGCTGGGTTTCGGGCTGGGGAACATTATCAATAACCCCCTGAGGTCCTTTTCTTTTGCCCTGGGAGTTCTCTGCCTGGTCGTATGGCCCTTTCTTGCGATCAATATCCACCGTTACCTGAAGAAGATCGATTATGAAGAAGAGGACCTGGAACAGATCCTGAGAGCCCTGAAGAACGAAACGCTCACAAAGTAAAGCACCGGAATGCCGCGGCGTCAATGGCTTCACCAAAGCAAATCCAGGCCAGGGTT
>JAGYLW010000166.1 GCA_018400915.1 Fidelibacterota bacterium | reverse complement strand
AGCGAAGAAGCGAAGAAGCGAAGAAGCCATTAATCTCTTGGCTTGTTGGCTTCCAAGTTCTTTAACAAAGAATCATAAAATCGTGGAATTAAGATATTGATAGAAAGATAAATAATATTTAGTTTTTTGACATTATATTGAGGGGGATGGAATGAGATCGTATAAGGATTTTGAAGTTTGGCAAAAAGGGCATTTATTTACCCTGAAGATCTACAAAGTGACAAAAGCATTTCCAAAAGATGAAATATACGGACTCAGAAGTCAGATAAGAAGAGCTGCAGCTTCAATTCCTGCAAATATTGTGGAAGGTTCAGCCAGAGTGGGTGATAAACAATTTGCTCGGTTTCTTGAAATTGCGTTTGCATCGGCAAACGAGGCAAAATATCTTTTATCACTTTCCCATGAATTAAATTATATTGATGATACGGATCTTTTCAAATTAGAACAAATGATCAATGAGATCATTAAAATGCTAAGATCATTTATCAATCGATTGAGACACTGAAACCTTTTGCTTATGTGCTTGTTAGCTTCTTGGCTTCCTGGCTTTTTGGCTAACATAATTTCAAAATCAAGGAGGAAATACAATATGAATGCACTACACGAAATTTCCAGTCCCCAGCTCAAAAAGATCCACCGCGGCAAGGTGCGGGATTCCTTCCGGGTGGATGCAAAGCGGCGCCTGATCGTGGCGACGGACCGTTTGTCGAGTTTTGACATGGTCCTGAACACACGGATACCCGGAAAGGGGGCGGTGCTGAACTCCCTGGCCGCCTGGTGGTTTGAGCAGACCCGGGATATTGTCGACAATCATCTGATCAGGACGATCGGTACGAATGCATCCCTGGTGCACGAGGCCGAACCGGTGAAGATCGAGATGATCGTCCGGGGATACATTACCGGTTCCGCATGGCGGAAATATGAAAAAGGTATCCGGGAAGTTTCCGGTGTTCCCATTCCGGCCGGCCTGAAAAAGAACGATGCCTTTCCGGAACCGATCCTGACCCCGACGACCAAGGAAGAAAGCGACCGCGAGATATCGCGCGAACAGCTTCTTGCGGAAGGCTGGACCACGGAGGATGTCTATTCGCAGATGGAGGAGATATCGCTGAAGCTCTTTGAAAGGGGATCGCTGGAACTGAAAGAACGCGGTATTGTACTGGTGGACACCAAGTATGAATTCGGGATTAAAGACGGGAAAGTCATACTCATTGACGAGATCCACACTCCGGATTCCTCGCGTTTCTGGTCCCTGGGAGATTACCGGAAAGATCCGGAAAAGGTAGAGCAGCTGGACAAGGAATTCGTCCGCGCGTACCTGATGAAGCACAAGAAGCACGGGAAATATCCCGAGGACCTTCCGGAGGATATTGTCAAAGAGACGGTGCGGCGCTACGAAAATATTTACGAAATGATCACCGGGAAGGCGATCCTGCATCCCCTCCGGCCCGAGCACTACCTGGCCTCCTGCCTGGAGGACGAAGGGTTGATCAGGGACGGTTTTACGGCCATTGTGATGGGATCGGAGTCCGACCTGCCGCACGCAGAAAAAATGAAAAAGATCATCGAATCCTATGACATCGCCTGCGACCTGCGGATCATGTCCGCGCACAAGAACGGCGAGGCTATCCTCGGTCTTGCGGAGGAATACAATCATGCCGTTGAACCCGTGGCGGTCATCGCGGTCGCCGGACGGTCCAACGGGCTCGGAGGCGCGCTGGCCGCGAACCTGAGCTGTCCGGTCATTTCCTGCCCGCCCTTTTCCGACAAGACGGACATGACGGTCAATATCAATTCCTCGCTGATGATGCCCTCAAACACTCCCGCCGCAACGGTCGTCGATCCGAAAAATGCGGCCCATCTGGCTTTGAGGGCGCTGAACCTGCACCGTTTGAAAGAGGTTTTTTCGAATGAGATCATCGGGATAAAAGAAAAGTTGAAAGAGGCGGATCGGGGTGTAAGGAACCGGGATTAGGCGGGTTTTTCCCGGAGTTCGATCCGGATCTCCCCGGCGTTCCGCGCCGGGCTGTTAATGGTATTGAACCCCTCTACAGGTTCGGGGTTCTTTTTTAATAAGGATACATCATTGATCCCGGCACTTCGTACCGGGCTAATG
>JAGYLW010000165.1 GCA_018400915.1 Fidelibacterota bacterium | reverse complement strand
AGAAGATATGAGGGTTTTTCAGACATGGATCGCTTCTCCCCCGGCGTTTTCCGCCGTCTCCATGATCAGTTCGTGCAAGGTGGGATGGGCGTGGATGCTGTGTGCCAGGTCCTCAACGGTCAGGGAGCGGCTGAGGGCCAGGGTGAGCTCTGCAATGAGCTCGGTCGCCTCCGCACCGACACAGTGGGCGCCGAGAACCTTTCCGCCGGCTTTTTCTGAAAGTATTTTCAGGAACCCGTCGGTTTCTCCGATAGCGACCGCCTTGCCGACCGCACGGTAATGCACCTTGGATACCGTGTATTCGATATCCCTGTTCCGGGCATCCTCCTCCCGCAGCCCCACGGAGGCGACCTGCGGTTTGCAATAGGTACATGCAGGAATATGCTCCTTGTTCAGGGGGGCGGGAGACCGTCCCTGAATAGCGTCAACGGCGATCATTGCTTCCCGGGTCGCCTTATGCGCCAGGCAGGGATTGCCGGCGACATCGCCGATGGCGTAGATGCCTTTTGCACCGGTTTCCTGCTTCCCGTTCACCGTGATAAAGCCTTTCTCGGTCCTGATACCGTATTGTTCCAGTCCGATATCCCCACTGTTCGGGGCAACACCGACGGCCGACAGTATTTTTTCGGCTTCCACTTCCTTTCCGCCTTTCGGGCTGTCGATCTTCAGGAGCAGCCCGCCGTTTTTCTTCTCAACTCGGTTTACCCTGCTTTGCAGCATGCAGCGGATCTTCTGTTTTTTGAACGCCCGCAGCAGCTCCCGGGATATCTCGGCATCCTCACTGGGAAGCAGGGAATCCAGCGCTTCGATCAGGGTGACTTCCACGCCCAGCTGCCGGTATATGTACGCGAATTCCACGCCGATGGCGCCGGCCCCGATCACCGCGACCGAGGCGGGAAGATCCTCCCGTTCCAGCGCGTGGCGGCTGCTGATGATATCTTTCCCGTCGATCTTCAGGTGGGGAAGTTCCTTCGGGCGCGACCCCGTTGCAATGATGATGTTTTCCGCTTTGATCCTGACAGGATCTTCATTTTTTTTCCGTACCTGCAGTGTATGGTTTTCCTGCAGTGTTGCCGTACCCGCCATCAAGCTGACATCATGCTTTTTCAGCAGATAGGCCACTCCCTTACTCAGGCGTCCGGCAACATTCCGGGAACGTGCGATGACCGTTTTCATGTCGACCTTGACGTTTTCAAGCCCGATACCGAGATCCGCGGCATTCCGGATGCCGGCGAGGGTATCCACGCTGTGGATAATGGCTTTGGTGGGGATACAGCCCCAGTTCAGGCAGACGCCGCCGACGGCTTCTTTTTCGATGACCACGGTCTTCATACCGCGCTGTGCCGACCGGATCGCGGCCGCATAACCGCCGGGGCCGGAACCGATGACCGCTACGTCGTAGGATTCCATAAGCACCTCATTGATCTTTATGTGATTTCACTTTACCAGCGTCATTTTCCGGGTGACCGAGAACGCATTCACGCGCAGGGTGTAGAAATAACTCCCGGAGGGAAGCTCCGAGGCGTCAAACAGAATATTGTGATCTCCCGCCTCAAGGCGGCCGGAAAAGATCTCCCTGACCCTTCTCCCGGAAAGGTCGGATATACTCAGTGCCACCTTCCCCGCCTCCGGAAGGCGGAAGCGGATATTCGTCCGCGGATTGAAGGGGTTCGGATAATTCTGATCCAGGGCGAGGGAATAGGGAACGTGACGGGGCTCCTTCCGGGCGGTCTCGGACCAGGCGAGTTCCTGAACGCAACCGAGCGCCATATCCGTGATGACCAGGCGGTCTTTCCGCACCGGGTCCGCATAATAGGCTCCCGAGGGCTTCATGCACATGGCCTGGTTCTCCAGATACTGTTGCGGCACCGAAGCAGTCACCTCCCCGGGTTCGGGATCTCCCCCGTTACTCCGGTACCAGGGAGCGCCGAACATGGCGATCATGGAATCCGAATCCACATCCCAGATAAACCAGCGGCTTGCATGGGGCGAAGGAGGCGCCGTCCCGCTGCTGACTTCCGTTAGCGCCCGGTAGTCGTTCCCGAAAATGATGATCCCCGCTTCGCGGTCCAGCCAGTCCAGGGAAGCGGGCCATGCGATATAGGAGATCGTGTTGCTGTCCGTGGTCTCGGAATAATTGCCCAGCGTATCGGTCAGCACGAA
>JAGYLW010000164.1 GCA_018400915.1 Fidelibacterota bacterium | reverse complement strand
AGGTTGTAGCGCGCGTTGCAGAAGTCTTTCCTGAGTTTCAGGGCCCTCAGATAATGGGACTGCGCCAGATCGGTGTCTCCCTCCGCGAGATATAGATTTCCGAGGTTATAGTAGATGTACGAACTGTTCGGGTCCAGCTTCAGGGCTTTCTGGAGCAGGGGACGCGCTTCGTCGTAGTCCCCGCGGGACATGTAGAGGTTGGCAAGATTGTTGTAGGGGAAGGCGTAGTCGGGCCCGAACTGCATCGCTTTCCGGAAATGGAATTCGGCCTTGCCGTAATCCTTCATGTTCATGTAAACGTTCGCCAGGCCGTTGTGGGCGAATACATAGGAAGAATCTTCTTCGAGGGCCTGGTAAAAACGCTCGAGGGCTTCGGGATACCTGCCCATCCGGGCAAGCTGATGTCCTCCCTGCACGGGTTCGATCACCGACTCGTAGTACTCATAGGGGACATAGTTCTGTTTTTCATAGGCCTTCCCTTTCTGCAGAAGATCGTGCCCGCCGTATTCAATACTCATGGACTCCAGGGGCTCTTCCTGCGCAAAAAGCAAGGCCGAGAAAAGGACGAATAAAACAATACTAACGTTTTTCATAGACATACGGGGGTTTTGATATGGGTTTTTCACTAAAACGGAAACGCTGCGTGATGCTTCCGGAAAGTTTTTCCGCGGCATCCTTGTCATCGGAATACAGCGTGATCAGCACATCGTCCCTGCCGACCCTGTCTCCGATATGCCGGTGAAGCTCCATGCCCGCTCTCGGGTTGATCTTGTCTGTCATCGCTCTCCTGCCTGCTCCCAGCGTAATGGCATCCAGCCCCAGCTGATAGGTGTCGATTGCTGCGATCGTCCCTGCCCGCCGGGCTTTTATCTCTATGATATGCTTTGCGGGGGTATAACGTTCCCGGTTCTGCAGACAGCGGATATCGCCGCCCTGTTTTTCCACGATGGTCAGAAAGGCCTCATACGCCTTCCCGTTATCCAGCAGCGCTTCAAGCTCCTTCCTTATCTCCTTCTCCGGACGGTCCGGATCCGCCAGGGAGAGCATCTGCGCCGTCAGGGCCAGGCTGACCTCCCGGACTGCTTCGGGACCCTTTCCCTGCAGGACATCCAGGGATTCCTCGACCTCCAGCCAGTTGCCGATCTTATTTCCCAGCGGCTGGCTCATGTCCGTGATGACCGGGCGGACGGACAGGCCGTAATGCTCGCCGAAATACTTCAGCTTGTCGGCCAGCTCCACGGATTCCTTGTATTGATCAATAAACGCGCCGTTGCCGGTCTTGACGTCGAGCACCAGTCCGTGGATCCCCTCCGCGATTTTCTTGCTGAGAATGGAACCGCAGATCAGGGGGATGGAACGGACCGTGGCGGTCACATCCCGCAACGCATAGAGCTTCTTGTCGGCCGGACAAAGGTCGTCGGTCTGCCCGATCAGCGCGCAGCCGATCGCATCCGTCTGCTTTTTGAACGCTTTCAGGCTCAGGTCGGTGCGGAAACCGGGAATGCTCTCCAGCTTGTCCAGGGTGCCGCCGGAATGCCCCAGTCCCCTGCCGGAGATCATCGGCACCTTCACTCTGCCGCTCGCCATCGCCAGCGGGGCGAGGATCAGCGAGACCTTGTCCCCCACGCCGCCGGTGCTGTGCTTGTCCGCGTAATAGGTATCCTTGTCCGAAAACGTAATGCGGCGGCCGCTGTTGAGAATGGCATCGATGTAGGCGCTGATCTCATCGGCGTTCATCCCCCGGAAATAGACGGCCATCAGGAAGGCGGACATCTGATAGTCCGGGATCTCCTTTTTCATGTAGGCATCGACAAGATCGCGGATCTCTGCTTTGTCCAGCGCCTTTCCGGCCTGTTTCTTTTCGATCAGTGTATAGGCGAGCATGATCTCCTCTCTTACTTTTCACGTTTGAAGGCATTCACAAGGTTCATGATCCATTCCGGCATGTGCAGGCTGATGCGCTCCCGGATCGCAAAATGCACCAGGACCAGTCCCAGCACGCCGAAAATGATATTGGCGCCCCACATCGCCAGCCAGGGCGCCATCAGAAGGCGGTCCGCCAGCCGTTCCCCGGTCATCAGTATCCCCCAGTAGATCAGGAAGAAGACCAGGCTGATCCCGCCGGAAGTTCCGAGTCCGCCCCGCCGCACGATCATTCCCAGCGGCGCCCCGATCAGCACGAAGATGATCGCCGCGAAGGGCATGGCAACCTTCTTA
>JAGYLW010000163.1 GCA_018400915.1 Fidelibacterota bacterium | reverse complement strand
GAGGTGACAAAGCAGATGGCGGGTGAACGCAACTACCACCTGCTGGAGCAGTTGCATACACTGCCTTCGGTGGGGTACCTGACGAAGATCCGCAATGTTGAAGCCGACGGAACAGCAGGGGAAGGGGAGCACGGCGGGGAGCATGCTCCGGGGGAGCAGATTTCCGGAGAGGAAAACAGCAGTGGTCACGTCGGAAGAAAGCACGGCGGGGAGCATGCTGGTTAAAAAGTGATTGAACGAAAACTGAATAAATATGTACAATACTGAGATCAGAGGACCACTCATCCTGGGGAACAAAACCCTGGGCCAGATATCAGAAGAGATCACCTCGCCCCTCTACAAGCGCCCGAAGATGTGGTGGCTCGTAGGGATGGGGATCAGCTCCCTGCTGATGCTGCTCGGGTTCTGGGGCATCTACGTCACCATCGCTACGGGGATCGGTACCTGGGGGGTGAACAACACCGTAGGCTGGGGCTGGGCGATCATCAACTTCGTCTGGTGGATCGGTATCGGTCACGCAGGAACGGCATTTTCCATCTTCCTGCTGATCCTCCGGCAGGAGTGGCGCTCGTCGATCAACCGGGCCGCGGAGGCGATGACCGTTGTGGCAGTGGGGTGTGCGGCGATCTTCCCTGCACTGCACATGGGCCGCGTATGGGATGCCTTTTTCATTTTCCCGTACCCGAATACACGCGGACCCCTGTGGGTGAACTACAACTCCCCGCTGTTCTGGGACTTCATCGCGATAACGGCCTACCTGCTGATCTCTGCCTCGTTCTGGTTCCTGGGGATGATCCCCGATTTCGCCACCATCCGCGATACCTCCAAATCGAAGGTGAAAAAAGCGGTCTATGGCTTCTTCGCCATGGGATGGAGAGGATCCGTGGGGGAGTGGAAGCGCTACGAAGGACTGTCGTTCGTGCTGGGAGGCATTGCCGCCGTGCTGGTGGTCTCCGTGCACTCGATCGTGTCGACCGACTTCGCGGTGTCGGTGGAGCCGGGCTGGCATACGACCCTGTTCCCACCCTATTTTGTGGTCGGGGCGATCTTCTCAGGCTTCGCCATGGTGATGACCCTCATGGTGATCATCAGGAAAATCTACAAGCTGAAGGATTTTATTACCGACAGGCACCTTGACAACGTGGCGAAGATCCTCACGTTCATCTCGCTGATCATGGGAACGGCCTACCTTACAGAGGTCTTTATTGCCTGGTATTCGGGGAACGAGTATGAGATATTTACCTTTTTCAGGAACAGGATCACGGGAGACTATACCTTCCAGTTCTGGGCGATGTTCGTCTGCAATGCATTGATCCCGCAGCTGATGTGGTTCAAAAAGATCCGGCACAACATCACCATTGTCTTCGTGATCTCCCTGCTGATCAACCTCGGGATGTGGTACGAGCGTTTTAACATCGTGATCACCTCGCTGGCGAAGGACTACCTGCCTTCAGCCTGGGCCAGCTACACGCCCACCTTCGTGGAGATTGCCGTTTTCCTGGGTACGATCGGGATCTTTTCCCTTGGCGTACTGCTGTTCTTCAAGTACATCCCGATGATCGCGATCCACGAGGTGAAGATGGTTAACAAACTCAAGGTTAAAAATAAAAAGCAATAACGATGACAACGATAACGGATGAAAAGCAACATCTGATGGGTGTCTTTGACGACGAAGAGCCGCTGGTCGCGGCATTCAGGGCGCTGCAGGAGGAGAAGGTGGAGATTGCCGATGTGTTCACGCCCTTCCCTGTACACCATATCCTGGAGCACCACGGCAGGAAATCGCGCATCATCACCGTGTCGTGGTTTTTCGGGTTCTTCGCCGCTGTGGCGGTGCTGGCGTTCCTCTATTACACAGCAGTAATCGACTGGCCGCTGAATTACGGGGGCAAGCCCAGCAGTGCATTTCCCTCTTTCATCGTTATCACGATCATACTGACCATTTTCAGTGTGACGATCCTCAGCCTGTTCACCTTTTCGGCACGGGCAAAGCTGTGGCCCAACATCGACAAGCCGGTTTACCACCCGGGCGCCACGGACGACAAGTTTGTGATTATGTTTGAGAAGGAGAAGATTGAAGCGGCGAAAGTGAAAAAGATATTGACGGACCTTGGAGCGGTCGAAATTATTGAAAAATAACAGATTATGAAGTATATCCTGATATCCGCCGGATTCCTGACGCTGTTCGTGTTGTCGTGCGACCGCACCCGCAGCAGTACAGGATGGGACTACATGCCCGATATGTACTATTC
>JAGYLW010000162.1 GCA_018400915.1 Fidelibacterota bacterium | reverse complement strand
CGGAAAAGCCCCCCGAACCGCGCTTTGTCCGGGAAGAGGAGGCAAAAAAGGAAACTCCGCCGATACACAAACGGTTAAATCGCCTGGAGCAAACGAAAGGAAAACTCCTTGCACTGTGGCAGGAATACCAGGGCTATCTCCGGAAAATTTATGTGAGATACATCACATTTTCGTTCGGATCGCTGTCTGCCAGGATCGGCCTGAAAGAGCCGTCGGATACCGGAATGGCGGCGGCAGTATATTATAACCTGATGATTATAAGAAGGATATCGGAACTCAGCATTCAGTGGGACTTTGAAAGGCCGCGTCTGGACCTGGCGCTGAAGGCAAAAATAACTATGAAACTATACGGGATATTTTTTACATTATTACAAGTTTACATGAAATACAAAAAGGAAGCGAAACCATGAAAGTCAACGACACACTTTCCACCTTGCTTGATAAAGTAAGGACAATAGCAAAGACGGAGACCGTGGTCGGCGATCCCATTGTGGTTCAGGATATTACCCTGATACCGATATCGAAGATCAGTGTGGGATTTGCCGCAGGCAGCGGTGAACAGGGGGCTGAAAACGCGAAGCACGGCGGAGAAGGCGCCGGCGGCGGCATCACGATCACACCGCTTGTGGTGGTAGTGATCAAAAAAGGCCAGGAATCGCGCCTTTTATGGCTGAAAAAAGAGGACCGTTCCCTGAACAAACTGCTGGACATGGTGCCCGGTATCCTCGACCGCGTGATCCCGGAAGAGAAGAAGGAAAAAAAATAACGTTGAGGGGGAAGAAACATGCAATACGAACTGGAGGAGATCCCGCTTTTTGACGGGTTGAAGTCCGCCGATCTGGAAATGATCGGTCAGCACCTTTTTTCCAAGACCTATAAACAAAATGAACGCATTATCGTGGAGGGCGGTATAAACCGCCATTTTTGTGTTATCAAGAAGGGAAAGGTAAAGATCTGCTGTTCCGGCCGGAACGGGAAGGAAACGGTCTTTTCCTTTCTGGAGGCGGGGCAGTATTTCGGTGAGATGTCACTGCTTGGCCGGGAACGCTGCTGTGCGACGGTCTATTGCCTGCAGGCCTGTGAGATATACTGCATCCGGGACATGTATTTCAGGAAACTGTTAACGACGGTGCCCGGCCTTGCCTGGCGTTTGCTCAATCAGATGTCCGGCCGGCTGCGTTCCTCCAATCACTGCATCGAGAATCTCAACTGCAGGGATTCCGTCCGGAAGGTGGGCAGTGTGATCCTGGACCTCGCGGAATATTCCGGCTACCGTTACAAACAGTCGGTCATCATTAAGCAAATGCCTTACCAGCATGATATTGCGGCATTGACGGGCATCTCCAGGGAAACGGTCTCCCGGAGCTTCTCCCGCCTGGAGGACGGCAACTATATCAGGAAAAGCGGAAGGCACCTGGTGATCACCGATTATCCGCGCTTTTACAGCACCTTTTCATCATGAGCCTTTTACCCTATGCCCGGCGGGGATTCAGGTATAATAACTACCGGTATTACCTTAAGGACCGTTTCGGGCAGCACGTACAACGGGTTTCCGTCGAGGGCGGGTTCTCCTGCCCGAACCGTGACGGGACCCTGGGGACGCAGGGCTGTATTTATTGCAATTCCCATTCCTTTTCACCTCCCTATGCGGACCGGAGCAGATCCGTCACGGAGCAGATATCGGAAGGGATGCGTTTTTTGCGGAGGCGTTTCGGAGCGGAAAAGTTCATTGCCTATTTTCAGAGCCAGAGCAACACCTACGCACCGCTGGAGAGGCTTGAAAAGCTGTACCGGGAAGCGCTGCAGCATCCGGAGGTCGTGGGCCTGGCGGTCTCCACCCGTCCGGACTGCGTGGAAGACGGGGTGCTGGAACTGCTGAAAGCGATCTCCCGGGATCATGAAGTGAATCTTGAACTCGGCATCGAGTCGGTGTATGACACATCGCTGGAATGGATGCACCGCTGTCACGATGCTTCGACCACGCTAAATGCGGTAAAAAGGGCGCATGCACGCGGCCTGGACGTTACCGGACACCTCATTCTCGGCCTGCCCTGTGAACGCCGTGAAGCCACCCTGGACATGGTGAACGTTCTGAACACCCTGCCGCTGAAATTCCTCAAGCTGCATCATCTGCAGGTGATCCGGGATACGCCGCTGGCGCTACGCTACCGGGAAGCCCCCTTCCCGCTTTTCGTATACCGGGAGTATCTTGAATTCGTTGCGGAATTCATTGCCCGGCTGCGTCCGGATATCATTCTCCAGCGGGTG
>JAGYLW010000161.1 GCA_018400915.1 Fidelibacterota bacterium | reverse complement strand
TTCGCAGCCGGACCTTCCGGTGCCGATGAATGTCGCGGCCGCGCTGAACACGGACGGGAATGTGGAGATCAGCTGGGATGATATGGACGGCACCTATCAGCTGCCGAAGTCCTTCATGGCCGCATCGCCCGAATCTGAGACGATCGGTGCGTATTATGCGCCGGGCTACACCTATTTCGGTGATGACTCCACCGCGGGATACGGCCTGGGACACGAATATAACACCGGCGGGAAAGACCTTACCTTTACCAGTCTGGATTATGCGCTGTTTAACATGAATCCCTACCAGGACAGTGTCAGTATCGCCCTGTTCGGCATCGATTCGGCGATGCATGTTCTGTACTGGAGCGAAAATTTTGTTCCGGACACCGTGAATACGATCCAGAGTCTGGATATCAGCTCGGAAGAGATCACCTGGAACGGAAAGTTCAGGGTCATTGTCTTCTGGGAAAGCTCACCCCTCTATCCCGGCTGCTATCTGGATGACGGTTCCGGCCTGTCTATCTATAACCCAACGGACGGGTATTTCTATTCCGACGGGGCTTCCGCCACGCCGATCGGCGCAAGCGGATACGGGGAAGTGACCTATTCCGGACTGGAATACAATGTCTATCGCCGGGTTACCACGGAGACCACCCTGGAACCGGTCGCTACCCATCTGGCCACGAACACGGTTGTTGACGATGCTGCCGATCCGCTGGTCGAATACGCGTACAGCGTCGCTTCCGCACAGGATCAGTTCGAAGGTCAGCTGAGTCCGGAATCCTCAATCTTTGTCACGCCCTCCGATGTCGAGGAAATCGCTCATGACGACGGCGGCATTGACGATTACTTTGAGCTTGGTATGGATACCATGCTGGTCGTAAAGGTCACCCCGACCACCTATCCGGCAAAACTGGAAGCCCTGCGTTTCTACGGCGCATGGGCCGGTGACGTCTACAAGGTCAAGGTCTTTGCGGACGATAGCGGTACGCCCGGCGAGAGCTGGCTGAAGATCGAACCGCAGGTCACCTGCATCGAAGGCTGGAACACGTTCAAGATGGTCGATCCCATCACGTCCACCAGCGACGGCGTGGTGCTCCGGGACGGCGAGAGCGCCTGGATCGGCGTCAAAGGTGCCACCCCCGGCGATTATCCGGCCTGGCTCGGCCTGGACAGCAGCAGCCCGTATTCCGGGCTGGCAAGCATTCAGGTTCCTGACGGCGGATGGACCTCACCGGTATCGATCAAATCGGGGAACCCGATGATCCGCGGTTACTTTGACACGGATATTGATACCACCGCGGTATCGGATGCGATCCCCGCCAGCTATGCACTGGCCCAGAACTATCCGAATCCGTTCAACCCGGTGACCACCATCCACTTTGAACTGAAAGAAACCGGCAAGACGAAGATCGACATCTATGATATCAGCGGCCGTCACGTACGGACACTGATCAATACGAATATGGATGCCGGTGCCTATGATCTGCGCTTTGACGCCTCGGCGCTGTCAAGCGGTATCTATTTCTACCGCATGACCTCCGGGGACTTCACCAAGATCAGGAAGATGTCCCTGATCAAGTAGGTCATCCCGCATATGGACAAAAAGCCCTCCGCTACGGGGGGCTTTTTTATTTTATGCGGTATTTATACGTTTTTTATTTGAAGGGGCACCCTTTTGGGGGTCTGTCCTGAACTCCACGAACACGTCATCCTGAACTCCACGAACACGTCATCCTGAACTCCACGAACACGTCATCCTGAACTCCACCAACGCGTCATCCTGAACTTGTTTCAGGATCCCCATAATTTGACGATTGAATGTCTTCCTTGCAGGATTCATAATAAAGAGGATGTCATCACGCAGTCTATTCCTTTTTCTTTTCTTTGTCCCGAATTCCTTCGGGACAGGCAAACAAAATACAGCCCCCAAATCCCGGGCAATATTCAACCCCTCCACAAGGTCAGGGTTGCGGGATATTCGATGGCATTTCGCAGTCCCGGCGTTGCACGCCGGGCTATCAACCTTCAACCCCTCGACAGGCTCGGGGTTGTGAGGAATGGGATGGCATCACGCGGCCCCGGCATTCCATGCCGGGCTATTCATGTTCAGCCCTTCGACAGGCTCAGGGCTGCAAGGTACCTGTGCAATGTTTCTCTCCGTCTCTCAGTCGTCATATATTGGGGATCCCGAAACCAGTTCGGGATGACGTGGTCCCTCTGTTCTTTCGTCTCTTCGTCTCAACGACTCCACGACTCAACGAATCAACAACAAATTCACAGATTAACGAATCAACGACTCAACGTTCA
>JAGYLW010000160.1 GCA_018400915.1 Fidelibacterota bacterium | reverse complement strand
AACTGTAGATCTTCTGTAAAACGATTGATTATATTGCTCATGGTATCTTCCTTTCTTCTTTTAACCTTGTCGGGGAGAAGATACCGACCTGCGAGCCGGGCCTGCCTGTGCGTTGCCTGACTGCGAGCGTCCTCGCTCAGGCAGGCACGCAGACAGGCACGAAGATACCATGAGTTATGTAATCAAGCAACAGGGATTGAAGGGAGTTGATCTGCCGCGTAGCGGCTTACGTGAACATGCGCCTGGAGAAGACGGCGGAAAAATCGCGGTTTTGCGTAAAAGCTGTACAGAGTTGAACTTTTAATAGGCCACTGCTCAGGCGGGGCGTTATTTGCATTTGAAATTAGATGAAAAATAAGGTATTTGAAGATAATGAGATAATAGAGTATAATAAATGCCATTAGAATTTGAATGGGACGAAAATAAATCCAAACTCAACTTAAAAAAGCATGGGGTTGATTTTAAGGAAGGTAAAACAGTTTTTAACGATCCCTTTGCCATTACAATTGATGATCCGGATCATTCGGATTTAGAAGAACGCTATATTGATATCGGTATGTCTTCGATGGGAAGGATTTTAATTGTGTGGTATACGGAACGAAATAATACTATTAGAATAATCGGATGTCGCAAGGCGACTCGATTTGAGAGAGAACAGCATGAAAAAGAATAAGAAAGAATTAAATGAAAATAATATGAGGGATGAGTACGATTTTTCAAAAGGTGTCAGGGGAAAGCACTATAAGGCTTATCGTGAAGGACATGCAGTCATTGTAAACAAAGACGATGGCACTCAATCGATTCAGTATTTTAAAGAAGAGGATGGAGCTGTTATGCTTGATCCCGATCTAAGAATCCACTTTCCTAATTCTGAATCGGTAAATAAAGCACTCCGTTCCCTCATTTCACAACATTAAATAAAAAAATCATGCAGAACATGCCACTGCTGCGGACTCGTTACCCTCGCCGCAGAGTGGTATCGTTCGGCCCCGCAGGACATGCGAATGAATGAGGTAGCGTCGGCATGAGAGTACAGGTTTTCAAAACATGGGATCGCGTTCGTTCCAGTTTCTGGTTTCTCCCGGCAGTCATGGCCGGCGGGGCGATGCTGCTGGCCTTCGCAGCCGTCGCCCTGGATACGCCGATAACAGACTGGCTGACGCGTAACTGGGGTTGGACTTTCACCGGCGGAGCGGAGGGGGCGAGTTCCTTGCTGGGGGCCATCGCCGGATCGATGATCACCATCGCCGGGGTCGTTTTTTCGATGACCCTGGTCGCCCTATCGCTTGCCTCGTCACAGCTCGGTCCCCGTCTGCTCCGCAATTTCATGCGCGACACCACGACCCAAATGGTACTCGGCACCTTTGTCGCCACCTTCCTGTACTGCTTGCTCGTCCTGCGCACCATCCGCCGCGCTGACGAGATCGCCTTCGTCCCTCACCTGTCTGTCACCCTCGGCGTTCTGCTCGCGGTAGCGAGTGTGGGCGTGTTGATCTACTTCATCCATCATGTGTCCGTTTCTATCCAGGCCAACGAGATCGTGGCGCGGGTCGGAACGGAGTTGATTGAGGGAATAGAGGAGCTGTTTCCGGAAAACATAGGACGGGGAGCACCACGGATTCCGACGGAGCCACCTGACGCAGACTTCCTCGACACGTTCGATCGGGAAGCGCGTCCGATTGGATCTGCAGGGAACGGCTATCTACAGTTCGTCGATGGGGAAGCTTTGATGGCGTTGGCTATGCAAGAGGATGTCGTTATTCGACTGGTGCGACGACCCGGCCATTATGTCGTTGCCACGCGCCCGATAGCGCTGGTCTTGCCAGGAAACAGGGTAACCGATCAGCTGATGGAGGGCGTCAGTTCCGCGTTCGCTCTGGGTAAACAGCGTACGTCCGGTCAGGACATTGAGTTCGCGGTCAACCAGCTTGTCGAAATCGCGATACGAGCGCTCTCCCCTGGGGTGAATGACCCGTTCACGGCGATGACGTGTGTGGACAACTTGGGGTCGGCACTGTGCCGCCTGGCTCAACGAGACATGCCGTCGCCTTATCGACATGACAGCCAGGATCAGCTTCGGGTCATCACGCCTGTCTTCACGTTCCCGGATGTCACGGACGCGGCGTTCAACCAGATCAGGCAATATGGCCGTTCCAGCACTGCGGTAGCCATCCGTCTGCTGGAAACGATTGCCGAGGTTGCGAAATCCGTACATCGGCCAGAGGACCGCGCTGCGCTGTTACGGCACGCCAAGATGATCGCCCGAGGGGCACGCGGCGGGTTGCTGGAAGACG
>JAGYLW010000016.1 GCA_018400915.1 Fidelibacterota bacterium | reverse complement strand
TATGAGAGGGCACCCACATGAATGCCCGCGGGCCACTGATTGTATGCCGTATAAATGTCATTCGAATTTCCGTCCACCACGCCCGAGGGATTCCAGAATACGGAACCGGAACCTTCCGTCAGGGCGGTGACGGCTTCTCCGAGCGCCACTTCCCTGCCGCCGACCCCGATCGTCAGGAACTGACCGGTCGAAGTCCCTATGGGTGCAAAGGGTTCCGCGGTTCCGGCGGCCGCGATCATGATCAACAGCAATATGATACTAATTTTTTTCATTATGAACTCCTGCATTAACGAATGATAACAAATTTACCGGAAGTTTTTCCGTACATTTCCGAGGAAACCGTGAACAGATAGACGCCGGGCGCCGCATCCTGGTTGTTGCGGGTCACCAGGTCCCAGATCGCGGTCCCTCCGCTTTTCTCCGGTACGGTCTCGTGAATGCCGGTAACCCGCTTGTCGGACGCTTTGATCTCGTCGACATAGTCCCCGTCCAGCGTATAGATACGGACGACCGCATCCTCGGGAAGGTTGATGAACATCAGCTGGTGTTCCCAGGGCGAGGTGCCCAGGCTGGGGATCGGGTTGTTCCATACGGCCGAGCCCACATAGGGATTCGGGACGACACGCACATTCTCCAGCGTGGTCGCCGGCGCGGAGGTGGGTGTCATCGCCTGGAATTCCGATTCGCTGCTGAGGATGGTTCCGTAGCCCGGCACGTTCTTGCTGATGGTCTGTACGCAGTAGTAATAGTCAAAACCGAAGCGCACCGTGGTGTCCCGGTATGCGTAGGCGCTGCTGCCGCCCATGTTCACGGGCGGAGGCCAGCTTTCGGTCCCGACCTCGTAGGCGGCCAGTTCATCCCAGATAAAGGAGCCGTTGGGCATCTTCCGGTTGCTCCGGATCACCCGGTATCCCCCGAATTTTCCGTGAGCTTCCGTATCGTCGTCCCAGTTGATGTCCACACCCTGGTAATATCCTTCCTCATCAATGGCTTCCACCATGTCAAATTCCGGGGAAGGCGCCATCAGGGCATCAAAATCAACATTATAATCGTTATCGACAATGTACTGCGCCATCAGCATGATCTTGTTGAGTTCGATCAGCGAGTAGATCCCGCCGTTCAGCTGCTCGCCCCCCACGCCGTAGGCGATGGTTACCACCACCGAGTCCCCGGCTTTTAACGTATCCAGCGACCCGTAGCTGGTCAGGGTACGGTAATCCTCGGGGTAAAAATAGCCGTCCTGCCACTGTGTGTAATTCTTGTTCACCGCTTCCTTGATATTGTGGAAATCATCGATGTCGATATAATTGTTCCAGCGGGCATCGTCGTTCTGGGGGTCGTCGTGAATGGTGCAGGTCACGTAGGACTTCGGGGGCAGATAAGGGCTGGACTCCAGCATCCGCCAGCCGAGAAAGCCGGCGCTGTTGAAGGTGCCGTCCACGTCCGGGTTGCCGAAATCATCGTCGAGGTGCTCAAAATCGTAGCTTTCCGGGAGCAGGGACGTATCCAGGCCCCAGTCCTCGGCTTCGTAGTCAAGATTGTCCCCGTCCCACATAAAGGTCATCATGCTGTCCAGGGGGTAGGTTTTCAGCGAATCCAGCATAAAGGGTTCCGCCTCCGCCTGGCGCCGCATGTACGGCACAAGCGTAACCCATTCCCAGCCTTTATAGGAACCGTTGTAATCGGAATCTTTGGCATCCGTGATGTCAAACTCCGAATAGGCGTTGCTCAGGGCGTGATCGTCTTCATTCACCCGGGGATCCTCCACCGACCAGTCGGCGCGTTTGGCGACATCACCGTCCATGCGGATGGTGAAGGTAAAGTCATAAAGGTCCCGCTGGACATCCGGGACATAGTCCCCGTCTTCATCCAATCCCACATTCTTGATGGTATACTCCGTAATGATGAATTCGTTGGCCAGCGGATTGCTCCATGCGTAGGTCCTTTCCTCAATGGTCAGGCCGAGCGGGTCGTCGCCGGAGCTGGACTGCGGCTGGGTCACGTCCCAGTATTTCGTGTAGGTATCCTGGTCCGAGCGGTCACCGGGGTTGAACACATGAATGGAGTCGATGGGCGAATATTCGCCGTCGCGCTCGTTCAGCACACTGTAGGTGACCGAACCGTTATCGTCGTATCCGGCGGAAAGCCAGATACACGCTGCATAAAGGTAGGAATTTCCCGAGCCGCCGGGCCACTCACAGGAAGGCGCCGGGGCCGTATAACTGTCATCGCCGAACTCGCCGTGATTGGTAATATTGTTCCACAGCATTCCGATCTTGTGCACAAAGGTATCGTATTCAACGACCGGGTCACTGGCGCCGAAAACCGCGGCCGTCAGCAGGAACAGGGCTATTACAGTAATGAATGTCTTATGTATTCGCATTAACTTCTCCTTTTATCATTAGAACTGCACCGACAGGCCCGCGCGGAACTGCCTCGGGTCGTTGTACACCTCGGGATTATAGATGAATGAATAATCGACATCCTGGCCGACGATCGCGGCATCCTCCCGCAGGTTATAGTACTGGTTCGAACCGATATAGCCGATGTACATCGTATTGAAAACATTGAAGACATCCAGGAAGATGTCAATCTTGACCGGGTCAACGCTGATCCGGCGGTTCAGGCGCAGGTCGAGACCGTATTTCCAGGGGAGCCGAAGGTCGTAGGTCTTTCCGGTCCCGTAGGAGGAATACGGCAGCCCGCTGTTGACGTCAAGCTGGAAATTCGCACGCCAGTTCCGCATGAGAGGCGATAAATGAGCGGGCGTTTTCAGGGTCACGTTCGCATTGATCGTATGCGTCTGGTCATGGCCCAGCGGGAACATCTTCTGGTCTTCCCCGAACAGGGGGGCATTATAGTCGTTATAAAGGCGTCCCTGAGCGCTGGAAAAGGTATAGTTGACCGATGCGCCCCAGTAATCCGTCAGGGTTTTGTAAACGGCCACCTCCATGCCCTTGATATTCGCATAGTCGGCATTGACATAGATGTTCCCGTCGCTGGGCGAATTCTTAAAGACATATTTCTGATAATTCATCAGATTTTTCACGTCTTTATAATACCCCGTGACGGACAGCTTTAGTGTCGGTGTGAAAAGGTGTTCCAGGCTGATGTCGTAGGATACGGTCTTTTCCGGTTTCAGGCTCGGATTGCCGATGTAATTTCCGGTGGTCGTCAGGTTGTCGTACCGCAGGTTCCGGTACAGATAATAACTGTCGGGACGCTGGAAATAATGCCCGTACGTGAACATGATCTTGTCCCGGTCCGTGATGGGAAAAGACAGCCCGAAGCGCGGGGAGATCTGATGTTTGGGTTTTGCTTCCTGCGGATCGGTAAGGATGGGGACCCCGTTGGAATCCACCAGTGCGAAGGGATTGGCGAAATCGGACGGATAAAGTACCGGATCGCCGAAACCGCTCGGGTTAAAATAGTCGTAACGCAGGCCGATCAGCGCCACCAGCCCCTTGAACTCCATTTTATCCTGGACGTACATCCCGAAATCGATATTGTCCTCTTCCCAGATGTCCGTACGGAAATAGGTGCGGGAATAGGTGGAATCCACCGGGTTGAAGTCGATCGTCCGCCAGGAAATGTTGGTAACGTCCATGTTGTTATGCGTAAAGCTGAAGCCCCCGCGGACCTGATGATTCTGCGTGAGCTGGCTTTCTATGTCGAATTTCAGTTTGTTCACTCTGGATATCTGGTCCCGGTAGCCCGGATCATCCCCGGACACCCACCAGACGTCGTTTTCACGCTGAAGGTTTTCGTAGTGGGGGCCTTCGCCGTCAAAATCCCAGTTCAGGTATTCCTGCGTATCGCCGTCCCCGTCGCGGTCCTCGACATCCCGGACCCCGTAAAAATAGCCGGAATACATATTCTGGTATTTGACCTCATAGTAGGTCTTTGAACTCAGCTGATGGGTAAAGCCCAGGTTCATGGTGTAGGCTTCGGATTCACGGTCCCACAGATGGTCCATGATCCTTTTCTCGGTATAGACATCCTTGAAAACACCCTGGTCGTACCAGGTGATGGTGTCATTGCCCACCACAACGAAATCGGTGCGACCGATACGGTAGGCGCTGTCCTGATAGGTGCTGTCCCCGGTCACAAAGTGGTAGATCAGTGCGGTATCGCTGCGGCTGGTGGATGATGGATCGGGATCGTCATAGTATTCATCGACCCAGTATTCATCGGGAGGACCGTATTTTGACGCGTAGATGTAGAAATCGTCGGATTGCGATGCGGAATACATGCCGCTTGCCGCAAGCGTCATCTTGTCGTTCAGCTTTGCCGTCAGCTTTCCGTAGTATTTCTCGTTTGAATAATTGTTATTGATAAAATAGTCCTGTTTCTCGTTGGTCATGTCCGCGGAGAAGGAAAAGGTGACCCGGTCCGTTATCACAGGGCCGCTGAGATTCAGACGCAGTACGTTCTGCAGCTCATGCTGATATTTCAGCGTATACCAGCGGTCATCGGCCGGCATGATGAGGTTCCGCAGAGAATCTTCGTTGCTGCCTTCGGGAAGCTGGCCGAGGGTCTTTTCCTTGAATTTGTCCAGGGGCATCAGCAGATCATTGACGCCTTCCGTAAAATCGGTGGTCATTACCGTTGCTTTCCCGGAAAATTCCCGGCTTCCGGCTCCGGTGGCCACATTGATCACCCCGGACTGGACGTTGCCGAATTCCGCGCTCAGTCCCCCCAGGGAAACCTCCATTTCGGAGATAGCGTCACTGGGCAGTCCCAGCGTAAACCCCCCGGTGCTTCCCGAATAGGTGCCTGCCGGATCACGAACGGGCATGCCGTCCACGACGACCAGCACTTCGCCGGAACGGCCGCCGCGGAAGTGAGAACCTACGACACCCGGCTGATTCTGCGCGATCGTCATGAAATTGTCAATGGGCTGCACTTCCATTTCCTCCGCGCTGACATTGTGGGTGGAAGCGAACTCATCCTCCTTCATCAGTGAACGGGAAGCGACGACCACGACCTCTTCCTGACCGATGGCCTCGACCTCCATCTCCACATTGAGTTCCGTCGTCAGGTTGATATTCACTTCAATATCCGTGACCCTTACCGGTGCGTAGCCCACATAACTGACGCGCGCTTCATACTCTCCCGGAGGAACATTGATAATGGCATAATATCCTTCTACGTCCGTTGCGGCACCCATGCTGGTCGCCCGTCCGTCTTCGTAAATGACGATATTGGCCCCGATAAGCGGATCTCCGGTCCGGGCATCACGGATAACGCCCGAGATCTTTCCCGTGGTGGCCGCAAAGAGCGCCTGCACGCAAAACGTAAACAGCAAAATGCCTGGCATAACAATGCTTTTATATTGTTTCATAGGTTTCCTTCCCTGGTTCAATCGCAATTATTTATATGTAATATTTCCACATGGTTCATTTATAATAAGGAATTCATACCCCACATTCAATAATTTTTACAGATATTTGTACTTTTTTTTCTTACATTCCCCAAAAAGGAGGATGTATATGCACAATAACGTAAAGATCACCGCCATTGAAATTTACCCTTTCAACGTTTCCAGCGAACATGAACTGAGGATCGCGACAATGGTGGTTTCGGGTGCACAGAACGTGCTGATCCGTATCCGCACGAACGAAGGTGCGGAGGGTTGGGGCGAGGCCAGTTCCTTTCGCGCCATTGTGGGTGAAACGCAAAGTATCAATCTTGCGGCCGCCCGGGAGATCCGTGAGATCATGCTGGGGAAGGACCCCCTGGATTATGCGTCCCGCATCCGTGAAATGGATGCTTTCCTTCCGTATAACAACACCATTAAGAGTGCTTTCGACATGGCCCTGTATGACCTGGCCGCCAAACATGCGGAATTGCCCCTGTACCGTTTCCTCGGAGGAGAAAAACGGCCGATGGAAACGGACCTGACCATGGGGATCAGCAATGTGGAGAATGCGGGAAAGGAAGCCAGGAAGATCCTGGACCAGGGCTTCCGCATGATCAAGACAAAGGTGGGCATTGACCCGGAAGAGGACGTACTGCGCCTGCGTGCTATCCGGAAGGAAGTGGGGCCCGGCGTGAGGATCCGCATCGACGCCAATCAGGGCTGGGACCGCGTCACCGCGGTGAAGTGCCTGCATGCAATGGAGGACCTGGATATCGAATTCTGCGAACAACCGGTACGCAGGCATGACCTGGACGGCATGCGGTACATCTCCGAACGCTGCAGCACCCCCCTCATGGCCGATGAATCCGTATTCTCTCCGGAAGACGCCCTGAGGGTGATCCGTACCGGCGCAGCGCCGATGATCAATATCAAGCTCTCAAAATCCGGCGGGATAAAGAATGCCGTGATGATCGCCAACATCTGTGAAGCGGCGCACATCCCATGCATGACGGGCTGCATGTCCGAATCCGGCCTTGCCAATACGGCTTTCTGTCACTTTGCCATGGCGCATCCCGTGGTGCAATATTTTGATCTGGACGCCAATGTGGGACACATTGACGAACCCATTGTCGGCGGCGTGACCATTGAAAAGGGAATGATCAGCTTTCCGGACGATATCACCGGCATCGGCGCGTACCCGGATCCCGACTTTATCAAGACCCTGAAGAGCGTTTGACATTCAACATGCCGGACTGCGGAAACGTGGAGTCGTTGAGAGTTGAGAGTTTAAAGTTGAGAGTTTAAAGTTGAAAGTTTAAAGTTGAGAGTTTAGAGTTGAAAGGAAGGGACGAAGTGCAATGCAATGTACACCGTCATCCCGTCCGTCAGCTGACGGATCGGGATCCCCAATATCTGACGACTGAGAGACGGAAGAGGTTGAGTTGTTAATTTGTTAATTTGTTAATTTGTTGTTGAATTGTTGAAACGTTGAGTTGTTGAGTCGTTGAGACGAAGAAACGAAGAAATGCGATGTACATCGTCATCCCGAACTGGTTTCGGGATCCCCAATATCTGACGACGGGATCCCGTTTAGCGTTCAGAGAGCATGGATACCTTACAGCCCCGATCCGTCGGCTGACGGAGGCTGAATATAAATAGCCCGGCATGAAATGCCGGGACTGCGTAATGCCATCCCATACCCCGCAGCCCCGAGCTTGTCGAGGGGCTGAATATAAATAGCCCGTCAGCGCTTATTCGGACATCTTTTTGATGTCGCCCCTCACCATGGTCAGTTTGATCCTGAAGTCCTCATCGAAAACCGTAATATCCGCATCACGGCCGGGGATGATATAGCCCGTTTCGATCTGCCGGCTGATGACCGTTACGGGATTGCAGCTTGCCATGCGGAGAGCGTCCTCAAGCGGTATGCCCATTTTTTCAACAAGATTCTGAACGCCCCGGATCATCGTCAGGGCGGAACCGGCGATCGTTTCATCCGCTTTACGGACAAAAAGTCCGTCCCTGCAGTAAACTTCCTCATTGTTGGCGATCATTTTGCCGCCCGTCAGACCGGTCGGTTTCAATGCATCCGTGATCAAAACGATCTTATGAATGGGTTTTACACGCTGAAGCAGTTTTACGATGGCCGGATGGACATGATAACCGTCGGCAATGACCTCGCAGGCGATATTGGGATAGATCATAATGGCGCCCACCACTCCGGGGTCCCGGTGGTGCAGGCGGCGCATGGCGTTAAAGAAGTGCGTTGAATGTAAAATGCCGGCATTTACGGCTTCCATCATGTCGTCGTAGGTCGCATTGGAATGCCCCGCCGCTACGACAATGCCGTTCTTGGCACAGTACAGTGCCAGTTCATGAATACCGTCCAGTTCCGGTGCCACCGTCATAAGGGTGATATTCCCTTCGGCGGCTTTATTATACTCCTCCATCTTTTTCATATCGACGGGGATCATGTAGGTGGGATTCAGTGCGCCGTGCTTTTTCTTCGATATGAAAGGCCCTTCAAGGTTCATACCGAATATTTTAGCGCCCTTTTCGTGTCCCATTGCATCGCGGATGGCTTTGATCGCCTTGATGAATGTCTCGTGGTCCTGGGGGTAAAGGGTCGGACAAAACGCCGTCACTCCGTAATTGACAAGCGCTTCCGACATTCCGAGGATGGAATCCGTGCTGGCATCCGAGGTCCCGTAACCGTGAATACCGTGGATATGTGTGTCAATAAAACCGGGGGTTATGTAGGCGCCGTTCACATAGATCGTGGTCGTATCTTCAGGAAGTTCAAGCATATCGACTTTTTCATTGCTTACCACATCGGACACCTTCCCGTCGCGGATAATGACAGAGGTGTGGGGCACCATGGCGATGCCGGTAAATACCGTTCCGTTACGCAAACAGATCGTATTGCTCATCTTTTCCCTTTCTTTCTCTTACATGAATTTACGTATTCGCGGCAAAAAATAAAAGAAAATTACCGCAACGGCGGTTGAAGGCCCCGGTCCGGGGCCTCGTTCATTTTTCCAGAAGATACTGCTTCAGCGCCGGATATTCCGCCGGCATTTTCACCGAACGCTTTTCTTTATGCAAAACGCTTTCCAGGGACGGGGGCAGGTCAATATGAATGTCCAGGGTTGCTTCAACCGTATCCCTGAATTTTGCGGGATGGGCCGTTTCAAGAGCGACATATACGCCTTGCCCTTCCGTTTGCCTGCGGTAACGCTCTATACCGCAAAAACCGACGGCTCCGTGTGGGTCCGCAATGTAATGATGACCGGCATATGTCCGCCGCAGGGCTTCGCGGGCCTCCTGGTCGCTGAAAGACCAGCCGGAAAGGTCACGGAGAAGAAATTCCCGCGAATGGCCATACAGCTCAAGGATGCGGACGAAATTCCCGGGATCACCCACGTCCATGGCATTGGAAATGGTATGAACGGTCTTCCGGGGGTTGTAACGGCCGGTCTTCAGATACCGGGGGAATGCGTCGTTACGGTTACATGCGGCGATAAAATGCCGCACGGGAAGTCCCATGCGTTTAGCGATCAGCCCGGCGGTGAGATTCCCCAGATTCCCGCTGGGCACCGCGATAACGGGATCCTCCGAAACTCCCAGCGCTTTCAGGCGCGAATACGCATGAAAATAATAAAAGGTCTGAGGCAGTAAACGGGAAATGTTGATGGAATTTGCGGAACTCAGATGCATGCGCTTCCTGAGATCCCCGTCCCTGAAGGCCTTTTTTACCATTGCCTGACAGTCGTCAAAGGTCCCTTCGATCTCCAGTGCGCTGATGTTGGCTCCCCGAGTGCATATCTGCTGTTCCTGCAAATGACTGATCTTCCCCCGTGGATACAAGAGAATGACCTTCACGTTCCCGGCACCGTGAAAGGCATTTGCCACCGCGGATCCGGTATCCCCGGAAGTGGCGGTCAGTATCGTGAGTTCCCGGCCGGACCTCCCGGAATAATATTCCATCAGAGCGGCCATGAAGCGCGCTCCGACATCCTTGAAGGCAAAGGTCGGACCGTGGAACAGTTCCAGAACATAAAGCTGATCGTTCAGCCGGACCAGAGGCGTATCAAAATTCAATGCCTTGTCGATCATTGAGATCAGTTCACCGGAAGGAAGGTCATCCCCCAGGAGCGTATGCGCAAGCGAGGTGGCGATCTCGCGGTAACTCAGCAAAGGAAGGTTCCCGAAAAAACGGGGCGGCATCTGCGGTATATGCTCCGGCATATACAACCCGCCGTCGGGCGGCATCCCCCGGAGTACGGCAGTCCGCAGGTCGGCCGGATCGCTCCGGTACGCTGTACTGTAATATTTCATTTCGATTCGTGGTCCATGTAATGACAATACTGTGTATATACCAAAATCATCCATCCCTGGATCGGGATGAATATCCCGGTCCGGGATATCCTTTATCCTTCCTCAATGATCTCCGCTCCCTTCGGATTGATCCGGGAAACGAAGGTCTCATACCGCAGGTCCCGCGCAGAGCACTCGGCCCCCATGGCCGAAGCCGTGCTTTCTGCAGCGGATCTTCCCCGGCACAGGGCGAACATTGCCGGTCCCGAACCCGAAATACCGAATCCGCAGGCTCCCGCGGCAAGCGACGCATTTTTTATCCTGTCGAAATACGGCAACAGTGCTTTACGGACGGGTTCGGCAATAAAATCAACCATGCTTCGCCCGATCAATTCCCAGTCATCTTCCCGCAGGGCATGGATAAAGGCGGCCAGGTGACTGCTCTGCATGACGGCAACGTCGCGGGAAACACGGTCCGGCAATACGGCGCGCGCATCCCGGGTCGCGATCTGCACATCCGGATGAAGAATTGCAAAGTACAGTGCTTTCGGATAGGACAGGGAAATGATCTCACAGGGATCGTCCGGACGGATCAGGACGATTCCGCCGAACAGGGACGCGGCAACATTGTCGTAATGAGGACTGCCGCACGCAAGGCGTTCTCCCTCCAGGGCAAAGGGCAGCAGGGCCTCCTTGCTGAAGGGATCTCCAAGAAACGCATTTGCAGCCAGTGCCGCAGCCACCGCACTGGCCGCCGACGAGCCGAGCCCGCTTTTCATCGGCATCCCCTTTTTCAGCCGTATTGCCAGGGCATCCTTGCGCCGAAGCGCCGTCAGCATGTTTTGCACGACCCGGCCGGCAATATTGTTCTCGGTCTCCCGGGGCAGCTCACCGGCGTCACCCTGAATTTCAACCAGTTCCGCACCGGGCCGGGATCCGTTCCCGATACTCACGATATCTCCGGGCCGTTCCAGGGCGAGCCCCAGGCAGTCGAAACCCGCCGATACGTTCCCGATGCCCGCGGGTGCGAAAGCGCTGACGATTCTTTGATTGCCTTCCTTCATCGCGCAACAGCTCCCTTCCATGTTTTGTGACGGGCCTGCCCTCTCATAAAAAATCCTCTTTCAAGCGTTACGTACATAACATGCTTACGTGCATTCACAAATTTCCATCAGATCCGCAAGAACTCCCGAAGCGGTAAGCTCCGCACCTGCGCCCGCACCCCGGATCACCAGCGAAGCTTCCGCAAACTGTTCCGAATAGATCGCGAAAATGTTCTCCGTGCCGGATAAATGATAAAAAGGGTGCTCCGGTGTACATTCCCGGAGACCGATACGGATCCCGCCCTTTGCAACGGTCGCAATATAGCGGAGTCTTTTCCCCGCTTCTTTCAGTTCCTGCATCCGTTTTCCCCATTTATCGTCATCCTTTTCCAGCATGTGCAAGAAAGTTTCGGTATCTGCGGCCCGCCGCGCCCCCTCGGAAATGATCTGCGGAGGAACGGCATCCTGCATTTCAAGCCCGTGACCTGTCTCGCGCGCCATGATAAGTGCTTTTCTGGCCGCGTCCATGCCCTGCAGGTCCTGGCGGGGATCGGGTTCCGTATAGCCTTTGTCGCGCGCCGAACGGATCACCCGGCTGAAAGGATTCTCAACGCTCAACTGGTTGAACAGATAGCTCAGGGTGCCCGACGGAACGGCCTCGATGCGCGATATCCTGTCTCCGGCGCTGAGCAGGCGCCTGATGGAGGAAATCACGGGCAGTGCGGCGCCTACGGTCGTCTCATAGCGGTAACGGACATGCATCTCCCTGCAGGCCGCTTTCAGCGAGCGGTAGTAGTTATAATCCCCGGCAAGGCCGATCTTGTTAGCCGTTACCAGATGCACGCCGGCCGAAAGGATCTCCCGGTGCCGCATGGCGATCTCCGTACTGGCCGTACAGTCCACACAGATCTTCCTGCGGGCGGGATCCTCCGCCATTTTGCTCAGAAATACCCGGAGATCCGAGGGGGAACCCGTACTTTCGAGGAGCGCTGCAGCCTTCTCATTCTGAATTCCGCCGGTGTTGATCAGCATTTTTCTGCTGTTCATTACTCCGCGCAGAAAATGCCTGCCGGGATCCAGCATTTTCAGGAACGCCTTCCCCACCTTGCCGCTTCCGATAAGCCACACAACGGCAGTATCCTGCGATTTCCCCGGCAGGAAAGGGGTGCCTTGATGCGTAAATTCGTTTTCCGGCATAAAAAACCTCCGGATCTCTGACATGATCTTCCCGGCAATCCCCTCCGTATGTAAATTACACAGGCATATCGAATTTACCAACAGATTCATGGTATCCGACACATTTCAACCGATCCTGCGCTTTATAAACAGGCATTTCCCTTCCTTTGCTTTGCTTGTCCCTATGGGGCCTGTGGCGTGGGGCCTGTGGCGTGGGGCCTGTGGCGTGGGGCATACATTGTCGGGTAAGTGTAAGTCTGTGGCGTGGGTACAAGCATTAGCTGTCTCGCATTTCATGCCGCTGAGCTATATTCAACCCTTCGATCACCTCAGGGTTGTGAGGTATGGGATGTCATGACGCAGTCCCGGCATTTCATGCCGGGCTATTTATATTCAACCCTTCGATCACCTCAGGGTTGTGAGGTATGGGATGTCATGACGCAGTCCCGGCACTTCGTACCGGGCTAATCATGTTCAGCCCTTCGACAAGCTCAGGGCTGCAAGGTATTCATGCTCTCTAAATGCTAAACGGGATTCCGTCGTCAGATGTTGGGGATCCCGAAACCAGTTCGGGATGACGATGTTCATTTCATCTTTTCGTCTCAACAGCTCAGCGCCTCAACAGCTCAACATTTCTTCCGGGGACCGGTCCGCTATTTTAACAGTACGAGCTTCCGGGACTGGACGGTATTTCCCGCCAGCATCCGTACGATATAGATGCCGCCCGGCATTCCCGCAGCATTCCAGGTCACTTCATACTTTCCCTTTTGAAGATGTTCATTCAACAATGTTTCCACCCGTTTCCCGTGTATATCATATACGCTCATACGTACCCTGCCCCGGCTCCTGCAGCCTAGCCGGATGACGGTACGGGAATTGAAGGGATTCGGATGCACGTCCTTCAGCAGAAAGTCTCTTTGGCCGGCATCCGTTCCCCGCAGTTTTACAATGACCGTATCGTGCGGGGTGATCTTTCCTCCCCGGCTGACATCGGCGATCGAGTAGGCATAGGTACCCCCCGGCCGGACATTTATATCCGTAAAGCGGTAGACATGGCACTCCGTCGTTGTGCCGTTCCCCTCCACCCTGCCGATGATCCCGTCATTGCGGTATATCAGAAAATGACTGTTCTCCGTCTCGCCGGCCGTACTCCATTTTAATACCACCCTTCCCTGCTCCGCCGCCGCGGTGAGATCCGTAAGGCCGACCGGCAGGGGGATGTCCGTTCCTCCGTCCGCGTCAAAGACCTCATACACGGCACGATACGTATCGCCCTGACGCCGGTCGAACTGATCGGTCC
Source organism: Fidelibacterota bacterium (assembly GCA_018400915.1). Classification (GTDB taxonomy): domain Bacteria; phylum Fidelibacterota; class Fidelibacteria; order Fidelibacterales; family Fidelibacteraceae; genus M50B103. Next base: position 8,450 of record JAGYLW010000016.1, on the reverse strand, counting down.
AGAGGCTGTCTTCCCGGCTTATACAGCCGTATATTTCCAGGACATAAATGCCCGGCCCCTGGTTTCCGCCGATCGGTATCTGCAAATGTTCCGCCTGCCATCCGCCGTCCTGATCCGTTGCCGTGGATATCCGGCTGAAAGACGGCGTGTCGTTACAGGCGGTCTCATACATGCGGTAAAAGTAACTGCATGAATCGACCTTCCCGGAAGTGTGGCAAACCACCGCGTCCAGATACTGCGTTGTGTTACCGCCGGAGTCTCCCAGGTCGCTGCCATGGAACCATGTGCTTTCTTCCGGCGGGTTGTCCCCCTCGCGCAGCAGCAGCGTATCGCGGGTTCCGTTCTCTTTCTGCAGTACGACAAACGACGGCTTGCCGGAATCATATCCCCAGCCGCACGCATGCTTCACGGTGAAATAATTCCGGAATGGCTGACCGCCGGGCAGTACGTATTCCTTTCTGAGGGTGTCCCCTTCGATCCCTTTCACTGTGGCGCTGTGGGAAAATTCAAGGCAATATTCTCCGGTATCGAGCGGGAGCCGGAACAGGGGCACGGAATCCAGGCCCCAGATCCCGTAATGGAATCCGGAAAAATGGACATACTGGCCGAAATATTCCGGATCCAGCGCTCTCCAGTCCGCCGCCGTATCGCCGCAGGGGTAATACCGGTAAAGGTATTGATATTCGAGAATACTGTCCCCCTCATCAACGTAAAGTTCAAACTGATGCCGGTCCAGGGTTAATTGCGTTACCGGCGTCAATTCACCAAAATGGATATTTGAAAAGTCATTGAGCCGGTCTGTGATGGTCCAGCATTCCGCATCCGGGTCATGCATTCCGGTTTTGTAGAACAGGTACTGGTTGGAAAACCGGATATCCGCAGCTGCGGGAATGGCAAAACCTGCGCACAGCAGGATCAGAAAACACTTTTTTTTCATAACGTCCCCCTCGTTATTCTCAGTGATCGGTAATATACCGCTTTTTTCAGTACAAATATTAAAGGTCAGAGATGAAAAATCAAAGCATGGAAATCCCGTTGTGACAGGAGGCACATTCAGCCGCTGCGGCTGTCAGAAGAGACCGTAAAGAACGGCAAGGCGTTTATAGTGTTCCTTGTATTTTCCGGCCGCATTGTAAAAAGCGTAGAGATCCGAATGCACGAAATCCGGGACCGCATCGGCACGGCTGACAACACGCCGTGAAAATTTCCTTTTACTGTAATTCAGGAACGCATCGCGGAACCAATCCTGCGGATCATAATGTATTCCCGGATCCGTACTGTCCATCAGACGATATTTCAGAATGAAGTCTTTCCAGTCTTCCGCACCTTTCCGGAATTTCCGGGGTTCTGTCAGATGACTGTAAAACAATTCAAAATCCTGAAAACCGGGATCCCCGTGCAACACAGCGGGGTGTTTTTGAATAAATTCCTGCAGTATGCCGCGCATGGCTTCAAAGGCCTGCCGGTAGCGCCGGGGATTGCTGACCGCTCCGCCGGAACGGTATCTCGTAATAAATGACTCCCCCGTATCATATTTGTATTCCCATTCCGCAGAAGCGATGTCCGGTATCGTTCCCGCGGCGCTGTGGCTGTAGGCAGGGAGTATCCTTCCGAACAAACGGGTGATGATACTGTCGGCATACATCAGGTAGGCGCGGATGAAACGGTCATGGAAACCGCGTACGCTCGCTTTCTTTACCTTCAGCCCCCTTATCCGGTTGCGCCTGCTGATAATACCGCTGAATCCCTGATGGGAATACGCGTCCGCAAGCACATGCAGAACGATGCCGAGCTGATAGACATCCCCGCTGTTGACCGCATCGTCGACCAGGGGTGCGAGAAGGGGTGAATCCGGGAAGGTCCGCATCTTTTCCTGAAAGCTTTTTCCCCGGCCGGCGGGGATCAAATGGAAAGGCACGAGCACTTCGACCATGGTGCGGACCTTGTAGTTCCGGGCTGTCATGATCTTCGGAGCGGTGCACAGATCTTTCAGTGCCGGTTTTTTTCCCAGGATATGACACTTCATGCGGCGGGGGGCTTTCCTGAAAACGATATGTTTTACACGGAGATCATCAACAAATTCGGAGGAATACGCGATACGCCGGGCACTGTCTTTCCCCATCCCGAGCATCCGGCACAACGCCAGCACTGCATAATAGTGGCAATCCGCATTCATGGCTAAATATAAGCGATCACAAAAAATTATAAAATAAATAAATGGCTTTCCTCCCCATCGGTATCCGCACATCCCCTGATTGCAAATAACTTGAAAAGAAAGCGCTCTTTTTGTATCTTTAATAAAGAAAAGCAAAAACAGAAGAATTTCGGGATACGCATGCATGGGGTTTTCCCAATGATATAATAAAGGAGAATGATCATGAAATATGCTGTTTCTTCCGCACTGTTAAAACAGGGATTCAAATACCTGTATAAAAACCCGGAAAAGAACCTCCTCAACCTGGCAAAATGGGCGGAGCGGTTCACCGCCGATTCAACCAGTGAAAAACAGCTGCAGGCCTTCCGCGAGGCGGCTGAAGATCCCGGCTCGGCAAACCACAGGTTCATCATGCGTATTTTCAATGAGCTGGAGCCGCATATCCTCGAAAAGATCATCCGAAATTTCCTCCTGAACGCGAACTGGGTCGGGTATCAGAAGACCAAGATCCTCAGAAAAAAGTACAATATCAATATCCCCTGGGCGCTGCTCATCGACCCGACCTCGGCCTGCAACCTGAAATGTGTCGGCTGCTGGGCCGCCGATTACAAGAAATCGGACAATCTTTCCTACGATACCCTTGACCGCATTATCTCCGAGGCAAAGGAAATGGGGATCTACATGTTCCTTTTCTCCGGAGGGGAACCGCTTATGCGGAAGGGGGACCTGCTGAAACTTGCGAAAAAACATTCCGATGCGGTCTTTGCCCCCTTTACGAACGCCACGCTGATCGATGAAAAATTCGCGGCGGAACTGAACAAGGCCGGGAATTTTATCCCTATTATCAGTATCGAGGGAAGCAGGGAGGAGACCGATGCCCGGCGCGGCAAAGGTACCTATGACGCCTGTATCGCCGCCATGCGGCATCTTCGTAAATACAAGGTCCCTTTCGGTTTTTCCACCTGTTATCACCGCAACAATACCGAAAGCGTCGGCTCCGACGCATACATTGATAAAATGGTGGAAGAAGGCGCCCTTTTCGGATGGTATTTTACCTATATACCGCTGGGCAGGGATGCGGACACCCGCCTGATCGCCACTCCGCAGCAGCGGGAATATATGTATCACCGCGTTCGCGAGATCCGAAAGCACAAACCGATCTTCGTGCTTGACTTCTGGAATGACGGCGAGTATGTCCACGGCTGTATCGCCGGCGGAAGGCAATATCTGCATATCAACGCGAACGGCGATGTCGAGCCCTGCGCTTTCATTCATTATTCGAACACCTCCATTCACGGTCAGAGCCTGCTTGAAGCGCTTAAGAACAGCCTTTTCAAAGAATACAAGAAACATCAGCCCTGCAATCCCAATCTGCTCCGCCCCTGCCCCATGTTCGACAATCCGGAACTCCTTGTGGAAATGGTGCACAAGAGCAATGCGGTATCGACACATCCCGCGGAACCCGAGCCTGTGGAACAGTTGTACAAAAAATGCAAGCCGGCAGCGGATGCGTGGGCGCCGGTGGCGGACCGTCTCTGGAAAGCGCATCTTCGTCAACAGGATCAGGAAGGCTGAGAACCCGGAAGCGGGATCATCGTACGGGTTAAATACCCTTCCGGTGTTACGCACATCCCGTAGCGGTGACCGGTACCGGTTATAAACGGAAAAGGCCCTTTTCTCCCATGATCAACGTCCATTCATTCTTATTTTGATTTCATAAAAATAATACGTATAATAAAGGCTGATGCATAAAGGCATATTATGAAAAAAAGCCTCTTCCTCTCCCTCACTTTCAGCGTATTAGCCCTGTTTATGGGTTCCTGCGGAGGGAACGGTTTTTTTGACGGGGATTTTACACTCGTCGCAAAGGACCTCGACTTTCCCGAAGGCCCCTCCTGGTACCGTAACCAGCTGGTCTTCTCGAACTGTTACAGCGGCTGGATCGGCCATGTCTGGGACGGAACCCTTGACACGCTCCTGGATGAACGTGACGGTCTGCTGAACACGAACGGAACGGTGTTTGATGAAAAGGGGAATCTCTATATCTGCGAATACGCCACCGGCTCCATTCTGAAATTCTATCCCGACGGCAGGCTGGTCACCCTCAGCGCCCGGGATCATCACGGAAGACGTTTTAACCGGCCCAACGATATCATTCTATCGCCGGGCGGTTTCCTGTACTTTACGGACCCCAAATCTTACGATCCGGACAGGTATGACGGACGGCTTTTCCGTGTACATCCCGAAACGGGAGAGACCGTATGGCTGGTCGAAGGCCTGCAGTTCCCGAACGGACTTTGCCTCTCACCGGACGGAGAAACGCTTTACATCGGGGAATCCGTCAACAAGAACATCCTGAAGATCAATAGCGGAACAGGTTCACTCGATACCCTGATCACCCTGCCTTCCGGGAAACAGGATCCCGACGGCATGGCGTGCGATGCGGAAGGCAATCTCTACGTGGCATATTTCGGAGGGGGCAGGATCTACGTGATCTCCCCTGAGGGGGAACTCCTGGAAAGCCTGAAAACTCCCGGCATGAAACCGAGCAATGTGGCGTTCGGCGGCAGGGACATGAAAACCTTATTTGTGACGGAGTGTGAGACAAACGCGGTCTATTCCATCCGCACACGGGTACCCGGTATAAAAAAATAAAAGGTGAATACATGAAAAAACAGCACAAAATGATCATTATCGGCAGCGGACCGGCCGGCCTGACCGCCGCGATCTACGGGGCACGCGCGGGCCTGGACCCCGTGATCTTTGAGGGTCCGGAACCGGGCGGCCAGCTTACGACGACCACCGACATCGAGAATTTCCCCGGTTTCCCCGAAGGGATCAGCGGTCCGGAACTCATGGAAAAGATACGTGAACAGGCCAAACGCTTCGGTGCGGAAAGCGTCATGCGCATGATCACCGGGGTGGATCTTTGCCACTATCCGTTCAGGATCCTCGATGATGAAGAAAATGCATATCTCGCAGAAAGCATTGTCATTTCCACCGGAGCCAGCGCAAAATATCTCGGGCTGGAATCCGAACAGAAACTCAAGGGCTTCGGTGTAAGCGCCTGTGCGACATGTGACGGCTTTTTCTATAAAGACAAGGATATCGTAGTCGTCGGCGGGGGCGACAGTGCGCTGGAAGAGGCGCTTTACCTGACGCATTTCGGGAAAACCGTTACCATTATCCACCGGCGGGACGCATTCCGCGCCTCGGCCTTCATGTCCGAAAAAGCGAAAAAACACGAAAAGATACGTATCAAATGGGATTCCGTCGTAGAGGAGGTGCTGGGCGAGCCCGGTCCGACCGGGGTGACCGGTGTACGGATCCGGAACGTAAAGACCGCAAAGACGGAAACACTTCCCTGTTCGGGATTTTTTGTGGCGATCGGTCATCATCCGAACACGGAACTCTTCAAAGAAAATCTGCACCTGGATGACAAAGGATACATTATCACAAAATCCGGTACGACCCGGACAAATATCGAGGGGGTTTTCGCCTGCGGCGATGTGCAGGACCCCGATTACCGCCAGGCCGTCACGGCTGCCGGGACCGGATGCATGGCGGCGATGGATGCCGAACGCTGGCTGGGTGAAAAGGAATCGTAATTATTCATTTGATTCGGCGGAGTGAAGATGTAAATTTCGCCGAAGCTAAAAACGGAGGTATAAAATGTCGATGATAATTGATGTCTATGCACGTGAAGTGCTCGATTCCCGCGGGAATCCGACCGTGGAATGTGAAGTCGTTCTCGAAAGCGGTGCTTTCGGCCGTGCGGCGGTCCCTTCCGGCGCATCCACCGGTGAGCATGAAGCGCTGGAATTGCGTGACGGCGGCGACCGTTTTATGGGAAAGGGCGTCTTAAAGGCCGTACAGAATATCAATGATGTGATTGCTCCCCGCCTGGCGGGCGAAAATGCACTGGAACAGGAATATATCGATGCCATCATGCTTGAACTGGACGGCACGGAAAGCAAGGAAGTCCTTGGCGCAAATGCCATACTCGGCGTTTCCATGGCCGTCGCCCGTGCGGGAGCGGATTACCTGGGCCTTCCGCTCTATCAGTACCTGGGCGGTGTCAACGCCCGTACGCTTCCGGCCCCGATGATGAACATTCTCAACGGAGGTTCCCACGCGGACAACAATGTGGACCTGCAGGAGTTCATGATCTATCCCTGTGGGGCAAAGAGCTTTGCTGAAGCGCTGCGGATGGGCGTGGAGGTTTTCCATCAGCTGAAAAAGGTCCTGAAAGAAAAGGGAATGAACACTTCCGTCGGCGATGAGGGCGGATTTTCCCCGAACCTGGGATCCAATGAAGAAGCCATCCAGGTGATCCTGGAAGCGGCGGGACGCACGCCCTACGAAGCGGGAAAAGACCTGTACATCGCCCTGGATCCCGCCGCCAGCGAATTCTACGATAAAAAATCCGGAAAATACGACCTTGCCTCGGAAAATAAAAAGCTGTCCGCAGAAGAAATGGTCGACCTCTATGCCTCCTGGATCGAAAAATATCCCATTATTTCCATTGAGGACGGACTGGACGAGAACGACTGGGAGGGCTGGAAGAAACTGACGGCCAGACTGGGCGGCAAAGTGCAGCTGGTCGGTGACGACCTTTTTGTCACCAATCCCCGCCTGCTGCAGCGCGGCATTGATGAAAGGTCCGCCAATGCCATTTTGATCAAGCTGAATCAGATCGGATCCGTCACCGAGACTTTGGATACCATCGAACTGGCAAAAGAGAACGGATTTGCCTCTGTGATCAGCCACCGCTCCGGCGAAACGGAAGATACCTTTATTGCGGACCTTGCCGTTGCCACCGGCGTCGGGCAGATCAAAACGGGCTCCGCCTCCCGTTCCGACCGCGTAGCAAAATACAATCAGCTGCTGCGGATAGAAGAAGCACTGAACGAAGGAAAAAAGTTCAGGGGACTTTCGGCTTTATCCGGACGTAAATAAACCTTATATGCACCTGAAGAGCGAAAGCGGCGTCTTTCGCTCTTCACTTTTTTATCAGCGATGGTCTTTCGGCAAAAAAAATCCTCCGCATTCGATGCCCGGGCAAAAGTGAAGGTCGTGCTTATCATTATCCTTCTCTGCCTGGCTTTCCTGCTCCTGAACCGGAACGGCATGGTCCGTCTCGTGCAGGAAAAGCGGGAACACCGTGAATTTATCGAAAAGAAAATCACCCTTGAGAAAAAACAGAAGGCACTGTTGGAAGAGAAAGAACATTTGCTGAACGATAAAACCTATATTGAAAAGATCGCCCGTGAACAGTACAACATGGTCCTGCCGGGAGAAACGGTCTATAAGGTGATCGAGGAAGAATAAGGTCCCTACCGGGGCCGGAACGTGGAACAGGGTAAATGCCGCGGGTCCCGGGAGCGCTCACGAATAGTAAAAACGATCCTTTTTGTTTATTTACATTTGCCTTTTTTTTCGCTATCTTCGTGCGGCTAAATGAAAGGGTGCAAGCAGTATGAAATGGAATCCCGATCAACTTGTTTCCGTTCTGAAACCCCTGTGGCTGCGTTTTCGCTTTTACATCCTGATCCTACTCGCCACATCGGTCTTACTGTCGATACTTATACAGATCAACGGCGGGGAATATATTCCCGAAAATACCATTCCCGCCGGACTGAGCCTGCTTAACGCCCTTGTTGCCTATGCGGTTTCCAAAAAAAAGCAGGGTGAACGCAGCTACAAGCAGATGATGAGAAATATCTTTACCTGGACCGCCGTGCGTTTTCTCACCATGATCGCAGTACTTGCCGTTTTCATGCTCGCGGGATGGGTCGAGCCGCTGCCCTTTATCTTTTCATTCATCGGTTTCTACATCATGCACCAACTGATCGAGATCGGTATCATGAAACGGGAGACGAAGTAATCCTTATGACTCAGCTGAAACCAAAACTGCCCGTACTTTTTTCCGCCGTCCTTCTGCTGCCCGCTGCCGCATTTGCCGCACCCGCAGATACGATGGTGCATCAGATGATGATCCTGGTCTTTCAGCTTACCCTTATTCTCTTTGCCGCGAAATATGCGGGAAAACTGTTCAGAAGACTGCGTCTGCCCGCTGTGATCGGCGAATTGTTCGCCGGTATCATCATCGGGCCCTATCTTCTGGGAAGCATTCCGCTTCCCGGGCTCCCGCACGGCCTTTTCGGACATTTCCTCGCAAGCAATCCCGCTGCGAGCCTGCCGGTCTCGCCCGAGCTCTACGCCTTTTCCGTCGTTGCGTCCGTATTGCTGCTCTTTATGGTCGGCCTTGAGACCGATATTGACCTTTTCCTGC
>JAGYLW010000159.1 GCA_018400915.1 Fidelibacterota bacterium | reverse complement strand
GAGAATCCGGAGGGTGTTAACTCCACTAACGCGTCATCCTGAACTTCATCAACGCGTCATCCTGAACTTCATCAACGCGTCATTCTGAACTCCACTAACGCGTCATCCTGAATTCATTTCAGGATCCCCATAGTTTGACGATTGAATGCCGTATTTGCAGGATTAATAATAAGCAGTCTTCCGTCGTCAGATGTTGGGGATCCCGAAACCAGTTCGGGATGACAATGTACATTTTGTCCCTTCGTCTCAACAATTCAACGATTCAACAACAAATTAACAAATTAACAAATTAACAACTCAACCTCTTCCGTCTCTCAGTCGTCAGATGGTGGGGATCCCGAAACCAGTTCGGGATGACAGGCCTATGGTTGTTCAGGATGACGTGGTCCCTCTGTTCTTTCGTCTTTTCGTCTCAACGATTCAACAATTCAACGATTCAACAACAAATTAACAAATTAACGAATTAACAGATTAACAAATCAACAGATTAACAAATCAACGACTCAACAATCTCCGGGGTATATATAAAAAAACCCGGCGCAAAAGGCCGGGTGATCTTCGTCTGACAAATACGATTATCTATTTGAAAGGCGGGCAAGTCGTTTGAGCCTGCGTTCCGCTTTCGCTTTCCGGATCCGTCTGTCCTGACTCGGCTTGATGTAGTAAGAGTTCTTGTTGATGTCTTTCATAATGCCGGCTTTTTCGAATTTCTTCTTGAAGCGCCGCAGAGCTCTTTCGAGGGGTTCATCCTTGTGAACTGTGACTTGTACCATACGTTTTCTTCACCACCTTTCAATGGGTTTGCTTATTGTCCGAGATAATTTTGAAGTTTCGTGCTGCGCGACTTATGACGCAGGCGGCGAATCGCTTTTTCTTTGATCTGCCGCACCCTTTCACGCGTGAGATTGAACTCTTCGCCGATCTCATTCAGCGTCAGGGCGTATTCACGATCAATGCCGAAATACATTTTGATCACTTCGCGTTCGCGGTCCTTGAGGGTGTCCAGGGCGGTCTGGATCTCCGATTCCAGGGATTCCTCCATGAGGCTTTTGTCCGGAGACTTTTGCGCATTGTCCTGGATAATGTCGATAAGCGAATTTTTTTCGCCGTCGCGGAAGGGAGCGTCCAGGGAATGATGACGGCGGGAGATCCGAACGGCATCGGAGACTTCCTGGGTCTTGATCCCAAGCTTTGTCGCCAGTTCCTCTTCATTGGGCGTACGTTCCTGAGAGCCTTCAAGCTCTTCGGCGGCCCGTGAGATCTTGCTGATCGTACCGACGCGGTTCAGCGGAAGCCGGACGATGCGGCTGTGTTCCGCCAGGGCCTGTAAAATGGATTGCCGTATCCACCATACCGCATAGGAAATGAATTTGAATCCCCGGGTCTCGTCAAAACGTTCCGCCGCCTTGATGAGGCCGAGGTTGCCCTCGTTGATAAGGTCCGTCAACGGCAAACCCTGGCCCTGATAATCCTTTGCCACACTGACCACAAAACGAAGATTGGCTTCGCAAAGCTGTTTCAGCGCGCGGCGGTCGCCCTGTTTTACTCTCCGGGCGAGATCAATTTCCTCTTCGGGCTTCAGGGGCTCGAAATTCCCGATCTCGTCAAGATAGCGGCTGAGTGCGCGGTTCGCTTCGTTACTGTTCCGTTTCTTGCGCGCAGCCTGTTCGGCCTTTATCTTGATATGTGACTTCTCGGTATTTTTCTTTTTCTTCTCTGCCATTTACACACCTTTAAAATACGTGGTACAAAGCCTAATAATATAAGTTATGAACACTCATAAGTCAAGTGTTAAATGAAATTATCCGCGTTCATGTTCCCTCTGTTCCGCGGACTCAGGATGACGTCGTTTCAAGCAGCGATACGATCGCTTCAAGATACTTTTTGTCGGTCCGGTCAAAATAGCTTTTCATCGGGCTGTCGATATCGAGAACGGCGCTTACCTTCCTGTTGCGCATCAGCGGGACCACGATCTCCGAGCGCGACCGCGCATCGCAGGCGATGTGCCCGGGAAAATCCAGCACGTCCTCCACGACCAGGGTCGTTTTTGTTTCCGCGGCGGTACCGCAAACGCCTTTGCCGGCTGAAATGAACACGCAGGCAGGCCTGCCCTGGAACGGGCCCAGGACCAGCTTGCCGTCCTTAAAAAAGTAAAATCCCGCCCAGTTGATATCGGGAAAGGTGTGATAGATCGCCGCCGCGGTATTGGCATAATTTGCCAGAGGATCCTTCACTCCCGCGATCAGTCCCCGTATCTCCCGGAGCAGATCCTCATAGCGTGCTGCTTTGTTCATGAAAATTCTTTT
>JAGYLW010000158.1 GCA_018400915.1 Fidelibacterota bacterium | reverse complement strand
TTGACGAGTTTAAAATAATTATGCAACGTCGATCCGTCCCGGAACTGGAATTTCAGGGTATCGAGCAGACGTTCACGCACGCGGGAGGGATCGCTGATGAGCACACCGAATATATCCTGCAGCTGATCGCGGATTCCGGTGCCAAAGAGGAGACCGCCGTGATAGTAACCCGCATTTCTTGCCATATCGAAAGTAACGTGCGTCTGATAGAAGTTCCAGGTGTTCAGCATCAGATCGAGCGTGTCGTCAGGAGTGGTGACCTGCAGTGTGTCATAGATCCTGTCCCATTTGCGGCTGATAGCGCGGAAGGCTTTCCCGGGAAAAGCATCCGTCCGCAGGGATGCGATATCAGGGCCGTTGATCACTTTGCATTTTCGCTTATCCCCGGTTTTATCCGCCAGCATCATCAGTACGGAAAAATGCTTTGTCTCCCCCGCTTTGAGGTTTAGGATCGATTGCAGGGCGGCGCAAGGATCGCCCGAGCTTATCTCCGTGCCACTCATTTCCCCTTTTTCAATGGAAACGGGGTTGGCTTCCGAGCGCCATTTTCCGATAAACTTATCCAGCGACGCATCAAATCCGGAAACCGGCAGGGTACTTGTGAACAGCAGGCGGTATTTCCAGTCAATATTGGGCTGCTTCACGCTCACCCCCTTATTGAGCACCCAGTACCGGCGGGTCGCACAGAGCGTCTGCCGTTGTTTGTCGAAATATGTTTCCGTAAAGTGTTTGTCGTTCGGCTGGTTGATAAGGTCGTTCAGCGCATTCCCCATCAGCAATTCCGTAAAGGCGTACACTTCAAGGTGACGGGACCTTCCGCTGAGATCGGAACAGCGGACCATCCAGATCTCGCCCACAAGGTCGTTGGGCACAAAATAGGTGAGTTCGGCACGTATGTCCCCATATTCCGTAATGATCCTTGTATACCCGCTTCCGTGGCGGCATTCGTAGGTATCGTACTTAATGTCCGGGGTCGGAGCCCAGGAAAGGGACCAGTATTCACCTGTTTCCTTATCTTTCAGGTAGATATAGCGTCCAGGGCGATCCCATGGGAGCGAGTTGTAACGCATGCGGGTGATGCGGTTGTCGCGGGCGGACATGTAATAGCTGAATCCTCCGCCGGTATGTGATATCAAACCGGTGTAAGTATCATTCCACATGTAATTGAACCAGGGGCGCGGTGAACGGGGGTCCGTTATCACAAATTCACGTTTTTCCTTATCAAAATAACCGTAGCGGTTACCTGTTCTTTTGTCCTTATTCACTTTCTGCTCTCTTTCCCGATAACTGTTGTTCATCGATCTCAATCCGGAACGTAGCGATCTTTTTAGCTCCGAGCCGGATGCGGAAGGAATTGCGGCTCTCCGGTGGGACCTTTTCAAGCGGAAGTTCTTCAAGACTGATACGCAGGATCTCCATTATTGGGAAATAACTTGTTATAAGCGTCTCTTCCACTTTTTCTGCCGTATTATAAACTCGCAGCACATACCCATTTTCTTTCCGATTATCCGGCGTTTTAATACAGGAAAGCATAAGGTTGCCGTTCTCAATGCGAAAGAAACTTACACAGGATCCCAGGGAACCCGAAGTTTTTCCGTGTTGAACGACACTGACCGGCGTATTGAAGCATACGGCCTTTCTCAGGATGTCATTGCGATTATCTTTTTCCTCATACGGATAAAATGCAAGTTGTGCACTTTGACGGCCCAGGCACTGCGAACCTTTTTCATGTCCGTAATCCTGTTCCGAACTGGGTGCAATCGTGTAATGGAAGGCACGGAACAGTGTGATCTTCAGGCTGTGCTTGTCCTCCCCTGCCTCGTATTCCTTGAGGCCATCCACAAATACGGCCGCACCTCTACCTTCTCCTTCGATAGCCGCAAGATGATAGAGGGGGTAATCGTACATGGGCTGTTCGACCCAATCCCGGCTATCCGGACGTTCCACAGGCCGCTGCGGGACGTCGAACTGCCCGTCCGACCATGATATTCCGGCATTGACATCCGTTTCGAATACCATTCGCAGACGATGATCTTCCGAAGGATTATTGACAAGTATTTCAAATTCAAGATAATCCGCATTCTCGCGAAGAGAAACAAGTGTCTCAATGTCTATGGTCTCCGACCGGATATCCTCACCGCGTTCCTGAAGGTCCTTCGGTATGTTCAGGTGATGGGAAATGCGCAGACGCCGGATAAGCCCTTTCGAACGGTGGCTCTCTATTCCCGCCTTCACTCCGCGGGTGCATATCACCGGGCCGCGGGATTCATGCACCCAGGCGTGACCGGCTTCTCCCTCGTCTGTGAAATATGCCGTATTCCGTATCATTCTTCCGCTTTTCTTACAGAAAATGTTCAGGGTACCGTCCGGGTTCACGTCGACGGACAAAAAGGCA
>JAGYLW010000157.1 GCA_018400915.1 Fidelibacterota bacterium | reverse complement strand
TTGAAAGAAACCCGGCGCCTGCACAGATACAGGCCATATTCGATACTCCCGAAAACAAGGTCGTATTCATCAAAGGATCTGACATTGACAGTTTTGCAAACTCGCTGTCGGACTTCTTCATGATTCTGCGGTTTTTTGTGGAATAAGAATAATGGAACAGCTCTATACCCTAAAAGAAACTGCTGAACTTCTTAAAGTATCTATCCGGACAGTTACACGTATTATTGAGAAGAAAAATTTACCTGTACTACGTATCGGAAATCAGATCAGAATTAAGGAGTCTGTGGTTGAACAATTAGGAGATCCTATAGAGCCGGTTTCAATTGAAGCTTTTAAAATAATAATATAGGAGAAGATAATGGCAAAAGTAGTAGATAATTACAAAGAAAGGCCAGGGTATATAATTACTTATTATGATATCCGGGGTATTCGAAAGCGTAAGGTTGTTCATTGTTCAAAGCGAGAAGCTGAAATGCTTGCGAATGAAATTGAAGCAAAGAAAACACGAATCAAGTTAGGTTTTGAAACTGAAATTGGCGGTAACCAACTTTTAAGTGAAGCAATTATTTATTACTTCCGTCATAAACACAAAAATATTCATACCATCAAAAGAGAAAAACAAATATTCTATAACCTGCTTAAATTCATCGGTAATATCAGAATCCGGCAAATAACATTTGCTATGATTGATGAATATCTTAGAAAAAGATTTGATGTTGATAAAATCAAAGAGGCTACACTTGGCATTGAATTTCGGACATTAAGAGCTTTCTTTAATTACTTTGCCGATCACAATTTCATATCCACAAGTCCAATGACGAAAATGAAGCATCCGAAAGTAAAGAGTAAGAAGATTCGGTTTCTTACTGAGGATGAGATAAAACGACTCTTGGAAGTCATAGATGATGAAAACTATCGTGATCTTGTATTAATGTATCTGCACACCGGAGCAAGACGAGAAGAACTCTTAAAAGAGCGCTTAAGCTGGAATGACGTAGATTTTGATAGAAGGAACTGTTTTGATTCACTTGGAAATGGAAAAACAGTAGATTAAGATTAAGGTGAAGAACAAAGGAGATCCAAGATGAATCAACGGAAACATTACAGTGCAAGCCGCAAGGTGGAGATCGTCCGCGAGCATTTGGAGAATCAGATACCGGTCAGTGAGTTATCGCGGCGTTACGGGATACATCCGAATATGATCCATAAGTGGAAGAAGGAGTTATTTGAGAACGCTGTGGATACCTTTGGGCGCAAGAAGCGGCACACGGCAGCAGGAGAAGGCGTCAGGGCCGAGCAGTTGCAGCGGAAGCTCAAAGACAAAGACAGCCTGATCGCGGAGATCATGGAAGATAACATTCGATTAAAAAAAAAGCTGAATGGGGACATCTGAGAGGCATGTGGGTAGAGCCGGACATACGGGATGCCGTTGTTGGATATGTTGGTAAAATGGGTAAGCGCAGCGGATTATCAAAGCGATGGTTTATTGAGAAACTGGACATTTCTGCGAGCAAATATCACAGCTGGGAGAAGCGTTATGGTCAGCCTAATAATCATAACGGGCAGATACCGCGCTTTTTCTGGACGTTGGAAGAAGAGAAGGCATCGATCCTTGCCTATTGCCGGGAGCGGGTTGGCGAAGGTTACCGGCGTTTAAGTTATCAAATGATCGATGCGGATATTGCGGCGGTCAGTCCTTCGACCGTATACCGTGTCCTCAAAGAGAACGGCTTGTTGCAGCGCTGGAATACGGCAAAGGCCGGAGGTAAGGGAAAGGGCTTTATCCAGCCGCAGAAGGTCCATGAGCATTGGCATACGGATATTGCTTATGTCAACGTGCGCGGCACGTTCTTATATCTGATCAGCGTTATGGACGGATACTCAAGGATGATCCTTCATCATGAGTTGCGGCGCCGCATGAGCGAATATGATGTCCAGATCACGCTGCAGCGGGCAATGGAGAAGTTTCCGGCGGCGAGGCCGCGGCTGATCACCGATAACGGCTCGCAGTTTGTCTGTAAGGATTTTAAGGAGTATCTGCGGGAATGTCATTTGAAACACGTCCGAACGTCGGTAAATTACCCGCAGAGCAACGGCAAGATCGAGCGTTATCACCGCACGATCAAAGAGGAAGCCGTACGGAAGCAGAGTTACGTGAGCCTTGAGGATGCGCGAAGGCAGGTTGACGCATATGTACGTCGGTATAATGAAGAGCGCTTGCACAGCGCCTTATACTACCTGACCCCCAAGGAGGTCTTTGAAGGCAGAATGGAACAGCGCCTGGCCGAACGGCAATTCAAACTTGATCAGGCAGCTGAAAAAAGGAAGAATTTATCCTTAATGAAAGGATAGGAAAATTCCATTTCCGGTTGAACCATTACAGTAAGGTCATTTGCCGTTAAGCGGTA
>JAGYLW010000156.1 GCA_018400915.1 Fidelibacterota bacterium | reverse complement strand
CAACGGTCAAAACTCGGGCATTGCCGATCTGAACGGCAACGTCTGGGAAGTCACGCCCGGATTCACGAGCAACGGCTCCCATTTCCTCATTTTCAAAGAGGCCGCATCGATCGTCGATGTGACGGGCGGCACGACCCTGTCTACGGATCTGTGGAGCGCAGCCGGGTATTCGGACCTTCACGACAATCTCGGCGCCACCTATGAAAGCGCAATCGCGCGCAGCGCCGTTACACGCTACGCAAGCGCCAGCCAGGCATTCAGCGCCGCCACCGAAGGCAACGCCTGGGCATTCGCAGGCATGGGCGGCATGCTCGCCGCGGGCGCCAGTACGGCGGGCACGGCCGAATTCGGAAGCGACGGTTTTTGGGATTACCGGCCTGCGGCCATGTGCCCGATTTCGGGCGGGAGCTGGAACACCGGGGCGAGCGCGGGGATCCAGGGGATCGCCGTTACCAGTACCGAGCCGGTCCTGGACACAGTGCATGAGAACACACCCGCCGCCGAAGCCGGCCTGCGCTCCGGCGACCGCATTCTCCGCCTTGACGGGAACCGCGTAGAGAGCTGGGAGGCAATGGCCGCATATATCCGTGCTTCCGCCGAACAACGCTTAGAAGTGGTCTTCCTGCGTGACGGCAGGGAACAGAACGTCACGTTAACCCCGGTACTGCAAAAGACCATTGAAGACGGCGATCTCAAAGAGGTCGGCATGATGGGCGTTTCTCCCGAGGTCAGCATGAAAAAGGCGGGGGTTTTCGGGTCCATTGGCCAGGGGTTCAAGACCACGGGCTACTGGCTGAAAATGACCCTGGTCTCCCTTAAGCTTCTGGTTACCGGACAGGAAAGTTTTAAAAATGTCGGAGGCGTTATCTTCATCGGCCAGCTTGCAGGAGAATCCGCGAAGGCCGGCATCCTTCCCTTTATCGGTCTTATCGGCATTCTAAGCGTGAATCTCGCCCTGCTCAACATCCTTCCCATTCCCGGCCTGGACGGAGGACATATCATCATTGCGGGCATTGAAGGCATCATGGGCCGCGAGATGAAGATCCGCACCAAAATGGCGATCCAGCAACTGGGCATGTTCCTGCTCTTCGGGCTTCTGATCCTTGCCATTGTGAATGATGTCTTCCGCTTGTTCCAGTAGATCCTTCCCGTAAGGCATATCGATGCTTCCGGTATTTTTCTTCCCGGAAGCTTCACCGCTTTTCCTCCGTTATCCTGAGGACATTGCCGGCCGAATACCTCCATGGTTCCGTAAAGGCGCGGGGTCCTGCGTTTTTCGTCATTCCGCATCCGTATTTTTCGTTTTTCTTCTTTTATCAATCATCGGATAAATACGGATCATAGCCATTGATCTTTCTTGCTGCGATTTGATCATTGATGCTTTTTCGTTCTTACATATGCTTTATCAACGCTTATAAGATCATGCCGCAGGGATTCTGCACTGACAATTTTCCTTTTTTGTCCGTATTCTTTTTCGTAAATTATTTTGTATAAAATAAACAAAGATAACCGTTCATTCCGTATTGCAGGACATATCGTTTTAAGGAGAAAATATGGCAAGCAAACACTTTGTTTTTATTCGTCCGGATGACTGCAAGGGCTGCGGACTGTGTATCGACGCCTGTCCGGTCAGTGTACTCGAATTTTCCAAAAAACTGAACGTCATGGGGTACCGTCCCGCACACTACAAAGGCGAAGGCTGCACGGCCTGCGGATCCTGCTATTACACCTGTCCCGAACCCGGCGCCATCACCGTGATCCGGAATGTCGAGGGGCTTGAGAGCGCCTATTGCCCGCATTGCAAAAAAGAAGTCAAGGTCATCCCCGATTACCGGGACAGCGGCACCCTGACCTGCATCGAATGTTTAAATCCCGTGAACGCATAAGACAAAGAGGTATCTATGTCAAAAGTACTGATAAAAGGTAATGAGGCGGTGGTGCGCGGTGCGCTGCTGGCCGGCTGCAAAAACTTTTTCGGATATCCGATAACCCCGGCCAGTGAGATCGCCGAGGCGGCGGCCTATTATTTTCCTTTGCTGGGAGGCAACTTCCTGCAGGCCGAGAGCGAGATCGGCGCCATCAATATGGTCTACGGGGCCGCAAGTTCCGAAAAACGCTGTATGACGGCCAGCTCAAGTCCCGGCATCAGCCTGAAACAGGAGGGGATCTCCTATATTGCCGGCGCCGAGCTTCCCTGTGTGATCATTGACATCATGCGCGGCGGGCCCGGCCTGGGGAATATCGCTCCCGAACAGGCGGACTACAATCAGATCGTCAAGGGCGGAGGGCACGGAAATTACAATCTGATCACGCTTGCCCCGAACAGCGCCCAGGAAATGTGCGACCTTACAATGCTTGCCTTCGAGCTCTCCGACAAATACCGGAATCCCGCGGTGGTGCTTGCGGACGGCATTATCGGCCAGATGATGGAACCGGTGGAGTTCCCCGAACCCGTCAAGCATATCCCGGAAC
>JAGYLW010000155.1 GCA_018400915.1 Fidelibacterota bacterium | reverse complement strand
GGCGCGCCGTGGCCCGGATGACCGTGGGTAATAACGACACTTCCCTTCAGTTTATGTTCTCCACCCATTGGCGGGATTCTTCGCGCACGCACCGGGTGCGCTTTGAAACGGATCCGGGGGCCTTCCCCGAAGCGCCGGTATATGAGGTGACGATGACCGGGGTAACGCCCTATCCGGTGGTGGGCGAGGTGATCCGTCCGCGGGAATACCGGGTGCATTTCACGGTGCAGCGCTATGATACTTTCGTCCGGAAACCCAATATCTACCTTTATCCGGAAGAAAAGACCCGCCTGGACGTGTCCCTGAGCTTTCCCCATGGCGGGGAGGTCGTAAAGTCCCTGCCTTCCTATCCGGAAGAATGGAAGGACATCCGGGTGACGCCGGACGGCAGGATCGATAATGAATATTCCTATCTTTTCTACGAGGTGATGCTTCCCGGTCACTGGCAGTATTCCGAAGGCTGGGTGCTGCGGCGCGAGCATCTGCCGCTGTTCTTTACGGCAAACATGGAGCAGTACGGGTTTGCCCGGCATGAGATCGATGACTTCCTGGAATACTGGATCCCGCGCCTGAAGGCGGCGCCGTATTATGCCGTTTATCCTCAACACAACGCCATGGTCAACCGGCTGGTAAAACTGCACATCAGTCAGCGTCCCGACAACATGCTGCGGCTTTTTTACATCATCGACGAAGTACAGGGGCACTTTGCGCTCATGAAACCCGAAATCCCGCATTTCAGGCGCGAAGGATTCACCGTCGCCGAGTGGGGTGTGATCTTAAACGGCGGGGAATAGGGCCCGGCGTTTCGCGTCTCTTTTTTCTTTGCTTTGTCCCGTAGGGATCCCTTATAAGTAAGTAGTAAATCAGTATGTAGTAAGTAGCCGGGCAGGAAGTGCGGTTTTATCCCCCGGAAATCGCTAAACTCTGCTCTCTGAACGCTTATCTTCCTTGTTCTTTTCTTTGTTTAGCCTGTCCCGAATCTTTTCGGGATACAAAGAAAAGAAACAAAAGAAATACAGCCCCCAAATCTCGGGCTAAAAATCCTCGTGAAATGCTAAAGTGAGCGGAACTCCTCGCTGCGCTCGTCAGACACCCCTCCCTTTTATACGCATTTCTACTCGGATTTTCTTCACGCTTCGATTTGAAGGGGCACCCTTTTGGGGTCTGTCGTGAACTTCACTCACGCGCCATCCTGAACTCCACCAACGCGTCATCCTGAATTCATTTCAGGATCCCCATGATTTGACGATTGAATGTCTTCCTTGCAGGATTCATAATAAGCAGTCTTCAGTCGTCAGATGTTGGGGATCCTGAAACCCGTTCAGGATGACAGGGTAAATCAGGATGACAGGGTAAATCAGGATGACAGGGTAAATCAGGATGACGGGATAAATATTCTACATTAATTCATGGAAGGCAAAGAATTCCCGGGCATAAGCCGGAGTGATTCGCGGGGGAGATTTCCGTTGGATATGAGCGCCGCGGTATTTACTTTTAAACCGTTGAAGAAAAACGGTAAAAGGAAGTGAGATGGTAAGATACAATAAGTTGATAATCATGTTGTTATGTTTTATCACCGCAGCGGCGTACGCCCTGCCGCCCATGGAGACGGTCCGGGTAAGGCAGGTGGGTCCCGGCGTGGTGGAAAGGACAATCGAAGCCCCGTCCGAGCCCTGGGTGATCCATGTGCTTGAGGTCGATCTGGACGATCCCCATCTCCGTGTGGAGGCCGTGGACGGCGGAGGATTGCGGGGCCCCAGCGTCATGGCGCGGGAGGAAGAAACCCCGGGAACACGTCTGGTCGGGACCGTGAACGGTGATTTTTTCAGCGCTTCGGGACAGACGACCAATCACGGGGTCGTGGACGGCGAGATCGTTAAGCTGGAGACCTACAGCTCCGATCCGAAGGTGTACTGGCCGGCGCTGGGCATCGATGCGCAGCAGAAACTGCATATCGGCTGCCATCGCTATGAAGGGGAGGTCCGTATCGCCGGTGATCCTCATCGCCTGGACGGCATTAACGCGGATCCCGGGGAGGATGCGCTCATCCTGTATAACCGTTTTTACGCCGATTCCGCGGATATTTCCGGCGGCACCCGCATCCTTCTTCAGCCTGTCGGGGAATGGTACGTGAACGACACCGTCTATGCCCTGATGGAAGGGTGGTTCGAGGGGGAGGAGCGGCAGATCCCTGCCGGGAAGGCGGTCCTGTCCGGGAAAGGCGCCGCCGGGGAGTATCTTGAGGCCCGTTATGCGCGGGGCGACACGGTAAAGCTTCTGCAGGCGTTGCTGGCATTTGAGGATCTCAGCATCCGCGGAGTGTCCTATGACTATCTGTCTTCGAACCCCCGGATCAAACATCTGATCGGCGGGTATCCGACCCTGGTGCGCGAGGGAAAGAATGTCGCCCTGCGGGCCTATGCCTGCGAGGGAGGTGTCGGAAGCTTTGCGGCGGACCTGCATCCGCGCACGGCCGTGGGATTTAACCGGGATACCAGCACAATGTACCTGACGGTCGTGGACGGGCGTCAACCCCACAGCAGGGGGATTCATTTGCCTGATCTTGCCGATGTCATGATAA
>JAGYLW010000154.1 GCA_018400915.1 Fidelibacterota bacterium | reverse complement strand
CATTCAATGCCTGTGAGGAGAACGGCAGTGCTATGGAACCTTCCGTGCCTTCATCGATCCGGTAATGGATAAAGGCGATATCGCCGGACTGATCTGACGACTGCACCTGACCGCCCAGGTTCAGTTCCGCCAGTTCTCCAAGATCGGCGCCGTCGTAATCTCCCGACGCCGTCACCTGCGAATACGATCCGCTGTACCAGTCCCCGTTCACCAGGATGAGGCTTTCGCCGCACCATGTCAGCTGGGCGAACGCGGCCGTCGCCCCCGTCAGCAGCAACAGGATGGTAACACCCTTTCTCATGCTTGTCCTCCTTTCCGTTTTGCTTGTCAAATCTCTTTTGCAAACGCTTCCCCCGGGGATGCCTTTCCCGCAGGAAAAGCGCTGCATGTCCGGATCCTGCGATCCATTGCCGCCCCTCTTATCATTCAACGATGATGAAAAATATAAAATAAATAGTTGTAAACGTCAATTAAAAAACAGACATATCATTAAAAAGGCAAAACAAGGGAAGTATGATAATACAGTATAATGATTTTGTGACAGATGTCACATTTTGCCAATGTACCGCTTCGGAAGGCGTTTTAAGTACGGGACGGATATTGCTCCCTCCGCGATGACAGAAAAAGCATTGCATATTGAAGGCAGGTGTTCTTAAATTAGGGCAAATGCTGCGGCGGGAAGCACAGGGCCTGCCGGAGCGGAGATAACGGGAGGGAATCAGCATGCAGCAAGGAACGAAGACAGCATTTATTTTTCCGGGCCAGGGTGCGCAGCACCCCGGAATGGGCAAAGAGGTGTATGAAAAATATCCCGAGGCAAGGGAGGTTTTTGACAAGGCCGACGCGGCCCTGGGCTTTTCCATCAGTGCGCTGTGTTTCGAAGGGCCGGAAAAGGCGCTGAAACTCACGGAGAACACCCAGCCGGCGGTCCTGACGACCAGCATTGCCCTGTTGAGGGTCCTGCAGGCCCACACGGAGCTGCGTCCGAATTATCTGGCAGGCCACAGCCTGGGCGAATACAGCGCCCTGGTGTGCTCCGGAGCCCTGACATTCGAGGATGCGGTCCTGGCGGTGCATATGCGCGGAAAGTTCATGCAGGAAGCCGTCCCCGTCGGAACGGGGACGATGGAAGCCGTCATGAAGATCAGCGAAGCAAAGGTACAGGAGCTTTGTGAAAAGGTAAGCCGCGAAGGCCACATCGTTGTCAGCGCCAATATCAACTGCCCGGGCCAGTATGTGATCTCCGGGCATACGAAGGCCGTCCGCGAGGCGGCGGACCTGGCAAAGGCGGAGGGCGCCCTTGTGATCCCCCTCGCCGTCAGCGCCCCCTTTCATTCCCCGCTGATGAAGAAGGCGGCGGATGCGCTGGCAGACTGGCTGGACGGGATCAAATTCGGGGACCCGGAGGTCCCGCTGATCACCAATGCGGACGCAAAGATCATTCACACGGGCGCAGAGGCGAAAGCCTCGCTGGTGCGGCAGATGCAGGCCCCCGTCCGCTGGGAGGCGTCTGTGCGGAAATTGATCGAACACGGCGCCGGCACCTTTGTGGAGATCGGTCCCGGAAAGGTACTGAGCGGGCTGATGAAGCGCATCGACCGTTCGGCGGAGGCGGTGCATGTTTCAGACCCCGGCTCGCTGGAAAAATTCGTCGAACGCAGGCGGTAAAAAAGAAAGGAGTGCTCCGGGGACAAAAGAGGACCCCGGAAAGAGAAATGCTGGAAACGGGAGTGGACATTGTCGAGGTAGGGCGTTTTGACCGGCTGGTGTCGAACGATGCCTTCCTGAAGAAATATTTTCATCCGGCGGAGATCGCCTATGTGCACGGTTCCGCCCGGCCGGCGCAGCATCTTGCGGTACGTTTTGCCGCCAAAGAGGCCGTCCGGAAAGTGCTGCTCTCCCGCGTGGACAAACTGAGCTGGAAGGAAAGCTGGATCCGGAACGGCCCGTACGGGAAGCCCCTTCTGTACTTGTCCGACAGGGTGACAAAAGAGGCCGGGATCCGCCACGCTTCCGTCAGCCTGAGCCATACCGCCGGGACGGCGATCGCCGTGGTGGTCATCGAGATGGACGGGGAGGAAACGGCTCCGGACCGCAAGAATGATAATTTGTAAATTTAATAAATACAAGTGTTAACTTAAAATGAAAATGATGGGGAAAACGGATAAAAATTCAGAATAATTCAAAAAGTGATTGACAATTCATCCACAATGGTAGTAATCTTGCTTTGAGATTTTTGCTGTTCCATCACCGGAACAGCAGAAACCTTAAACACACAGACGGAGGGAAATTATGCAAGAACAACTCGTCACATTAATTGTGGATGAACTCAGCGTACCGAAAGAGAAGGTCACGCTGGACGCCGACCTTCAGGAAGACCTCGGTGCGGACTCACTGGATGCCATTCAGCTGATCATGAGTATCGAGAATGCGTTTGACATCACCATTCCGGAAGAAGAGGCGGAGAACCTGAAGACCGTGCGCGCCCTGCTGCAGTATATTGAAAACCATCAATAATATCTGCGGGAACGGTCAGCGCGGCGGCTGATTTGCTTCATACCGGAAAAGGGATGTCCCCTGCGGCGCGTA
>JAGYLW010000153.1 GCA_018400915.1 Fidelibacterota bacterium | reverse complement strand
GCGCTACCGCCTGATGCGCAAGGCGTTCAATCATACGGCGGATTACGACGCCCTGATCGCGACGACCATGGACGCGCATGCCGGTGAGCTTTCCGTACGCCTGGCCTTTGATCAGGCGAAGGAGCTGCGCTACGGGGAGAACGCCCATCAGAAGGGCTGGTTCCTGCGCAAAAAGGGGCCGGAGAAAAGCTATTATGATATGAAGGTCCTGCACGGCAAGGAGCTTTCTTACAATAACATGTACGACATGTACGCCGCCCTGGAGTCCGTGCGGGATATGCGCCAGCACGCCTGTGCGGTGATCAAGCACGCAAACCCCTGTGGTTTGAGCACCGGGGACGATCAGCGGAAGGTCCTGGAATATGCCTGGGCGGGCGACCCGGTCTCCGCGTTCGGTTCGGTCATTGCCTTTAACACGAAGGTCACGCGGGATACCGTGGAATTCCTTCGCCTTGATGCGGAGAAGGCCTCGCAGAAAAAATTCGTCGAGATCGTCGCGGCGCCGGGATTTGATGAGGAAACACTGGATTATCTCCGTCTGCATAAGAATCTCCGCATTGTCGAGCTTGATTCCCGTCACCTGACACCGGAAAAGGACATGAAATTCCTGCACAATGCATTGCTTTATCAGGATCCCGACATGCAGATAAGGGAAAAAGCCGGATGGGTGACGCAAACCCGGGAGGACCTTGATCCCGAACTGCTGGATTTTGGCCTCAAAGCCGTGCGCCAGCTGCGCTCCAACGCCATCTGCATCGTCCGGAAAGAGGACAGCGGATACTGCCGGCTTCTGGGAATGGGCTGCGGACAGCCGAACCGCATCAATTCCACCGAGCTGAGCATTCAGCGCTGCCGCGGGAACCTGAAGGCGGAATGGAACGGCGAAGGAGACCCGGACGACTGGGTCCGGGATCAGATGCAGAAGACCGTGCTCTTTTCCGATGCCTTTTTCCCTTTCCCCGATAATATCGAAACGGCGCACGCGGCCGGCATCCGGACTATCGTTCAGCCCGGCGGCTCCATCCGCGACAAAAAAGTCATTGCCCGGGCCGATGAGCTCGGAGTGAGAATGATGTTTACGGGGATGCGGCATTTTAAACATTAAAGCGAAGAAGCGGAGAAGCGAAGAAGCGGAGAAGCGAAGAAGCAAAGAAGCGGAGAGGCGGTTGGGTTTTTTGCGGTTCTCGGTTATTGATATTGAAGTGGGTTCTTATTATCTTTAGATAAGAGTTTTTATATACTGACCAATAAAGGAGGGCATTAAAATGCGCCGTTCACTTATCCTATGTTTCAGCATCCTGCTGATGCTGCTGCTCTTTGCGTGTACCGGGACCCGGGAGCCGCTGCGTTTCGCGTTTCTCGCCGATACACATATCGGGACTTCCGGTGCCGCGGACGATCTGCGGAATACCGTTCGCGATATCAACAGCATGGAAGACATTGATTTTGTCATTCTCGCCGGGGATGCCACGGAATACGATTTTGCCGGCGAACTCGACACCGTGAAAAAGATCATGGACATGCTCGATGTGCCCTATCACATTATTCCCGGCAATCACGAGCTGAAATGGTCCGCTTCGGGCGGTGAAAAATTCCGTAAGCTTTTCGGTGACGACAAATTCAATGTCGAATACAAGGGCTTTCGTTTTATCGGTGTGAACCAGGGTCCCCTGATGCGTATGGGAGAAGGGTTCATTGCAAGGGAAGACCTGAACTGGGTGGAGAAACAGCTGAAATGGATGCGGCCGAGACATCAGCCCGTCTTTATCGTCACGCATTATCCCATTGACCACACCGTGACGAATGCCTATGATTTCCTTGAGATCGTTAAACACTATAACGTTCAGGCCATTATGCACGGTCACGGCCACAGCAACCGTTTGAACGACTATTCGGATATTCCCGGGATCATGGGAAGATCAAACCTCAGCCGAGGGGGTCCCGGCGGATATAATATCGTAACGGTCGGGAACGATACCATGACCTGGGTGGAACGTCAGCCCGTGGAGAATAAAAGCCTGGATCCCTGGCTGGAGCTTCCGCTGAAGCAAAGTACCTATACGGATTCCCACAAAGACTTGAAGCCCGATATGTTGGTGAACGACGAGTTCCCTCAGGTAAAGGAAGTGTGGGATCATGATTCCGAATATTCCATTACCGCTGCAGCTGCACTTGTGGGGGACCTTGTGATCTTCGGTAACCGTTCCGGGACAGTGCAGGCGCTGTCGGAAGCTGACGGCTCGCCCGTATGGAGTTATCAGACCGGTGGTCCCGTTTTTACGCAGCCGGCCGTTGACAGCACGCTCGTGTACGTCACTTCCACGGATTCCGTGCTTTATTGCCTGGATTACCGTACGGGAGAAAAAGTGTGGACCTATAAAACGCAGGCACCGATCGTTGCGCACCCGGCCGTGCATGAAAAGAAAGTGTATTTCGGCGGCAGTGACGGAAAATTCCGGGCAGTCGACGCACGGAACGGCAAACTGGTCTGGGATTTTATGACCATCAGGACCTATGTGGAGGCAAAACCGCTCATTGCCGATGGAAAAATTATCTTCGGCGCCTGGGACACGTATTTATACGCCCTGAACA
>JAGYLW010000152.1 GCA_018400915.1 Fidelibacterota bacterium | reverse complement strand
GGTCGGGGTTGTTTTTGATAATGGTACATCGTTGTTCCCGGCACTTCGTACCGGGCTAATCATGTTCAACCCCTCATCTTCGTTCGGGGTTGTGAGGTATTAGATGTCATATCGTAATCCCGGCGTTGTACGTCGGGCTAATAAGGTTCAACCCCTCCATAAGGTCGGGGCTTAATAAACAAGCAAAGAAAAGAATAGCAAAGCATAGCACAGATGTCCCGGGATTCCTTAAATATTGCTTCCGATCAGGGGGGAATTTCCTTATTTTTACAAGATAAACTGAAGGAAAGCGATGACCCGGAACAAGATCATTATTAACGGCGCCCGTGAGCACAATCTGAAGAATATCCACGTGGAGATACCGCGTGATAAGCTGGTGGTTATCACGGGGCTGAGCGGCAGCGGGAAGTCCTCACTTGCCTTTGACACCCTTTATGCGGAAGGGCAGCGGCGTTATGTGGAGTCGCTTTCCTCCTATGCAAGGCAGTTCCTCGGCATCATGCAGAAGCCGGATATCGACAAGATCGAAGGGCTGTCGCCCGCCATCTCCATCGAACAGAAGACCACGCACCGGAATCCGCGCTCCACGGTGGCCACGATCACGGAGCTCCACGACTATATGCGCCTTCTTTTCGCGCGCATCGGCCATCCGCACTGTTTTATCTGCGGAAAGCCGATCAGCAAGATGACCGTTCAGGAGATCGTGGACCGCGTGCTCGAGATGCCGGAGGGAACCCGCTTCCAGGTCCTGTCCCCGGCGGTGCGGGAGCGGAAGGGCGAGTTCCGGGATTTTTTCAATGCACTGCAAAAAGAGGGGTTCCTGCGTGTCCGCCTGGACGGCGAGATCATGCTGCTCTCCGATGTGAAAACGCCGGAGCGCAACAACAAGCACAATATCGATATCGTGATCGACCGCCTGGTCGTGTCGGACAATATGAAGCAACGCCTGACCGAAAGCATCGAGCTGGCGCTGCATCACGGGCACGGGAACGTGGTGATCTACGAAGGTCCCGGTAAAGAGCAGCGCTACAGCGAGCGTTTCGTCTGTCCGGATCATCCCCAGGTGAACCTGGAAGAGCTCTCTCCCCGGATGTTCTCTTTTAACAATCCCCTCGGCGCCTGTCCCGCCTGCAACGGCCTCGGCTATCAGATGGAGTTCAGCCCGGACCTGGTGGTGCCGGACAAATCCAAAAGCCTGCTGGAGGGCGCGCTGAAACCCATCGGGGAACAGCCGCGCGCCGGCACCTATTACGGCAATCTGCTGAAGGGGATGGCGTCAAAATATCATTTCAGGTTCACCACGCCCTGGTACAAGCTGAGCAAAGAGGTGCAGGACATCCTCTTATACGGCTCCGGACGCAGCGACCTGGTGATCGATTACCGCGGGCGGCACTGGAGCGGGAAATACACCGGCGGCTGGGAAGGGGTGATCCCGAACCTGCAGCGGCGCTACAAGCAGACCGGGAGCGGAAGAATACGGGACATGATCGAGAAATACATTTCCCAGCAGACCTGCCGGGTTTGCGGGGGGAGCCGGCTTAAGCGTATCTCCACCTCCGTCTATATTAACGGAAAGAGCATTGATGACCTGGAGCGTATGTCCATCCGGGAGGCGCTGGAATTCATCCGTCACCTGGAGCTGTCGGAGACCGAGACAAAGATCTCAGAGCAGATCATCAGGGAGATGCAGAAGCGGCTGGGCTTTCTGAACAACGTGGGGCTGGAGTACCTGACGCTCAACCGGAATGCGGGGACCCTTTCCGGCGGGGAGGCGCAGCGCATCCGCCTGGCCACGCAGATCGGCTCCCAGCTGATGGGCGTGATGTACATCCTTGACGAGCCCAGTATCGGCCTGCACCAGCGCGACAACGTCAAGCTTCTGGAAACCCTCAAGGGGCTGCGCGATCTCGGGAACACCATCATCGTCATCGAGCACGACCAGGAGACCATGGAGGAAGCGGACTGGATCATCGATATCGGTCCCGGCGCCGGCATTCACGGCGGGGAAGTGGTCTGCGCAGGCACAAGGCAGGACCTGGTCGACTGCGGGGCGTCCCTGACGGGGCAGTACCTTTCGGGAAAAAAAAGCATCCCGCTTCCCGGAACACGCCGGACGGGCAACGGAAAGGTCCTGAAGCTCTGCGGCGCGGAGGGAAACAACCTCAAGTCCGTCGATGTGGAGATCCCGCTCGGCGTGATGAACCTGGTCACCGGGGTGAGCGGATCGGGGAAAAGCACCCTGATCAATGAGACGCTGGTCCAGATCCTGAACCGCGACCTGATGAATTCCCGGGGGAATCCCCTGAAATACGAGCATGTGGAGGGCAGGGAGCACCTCGACAAGATCATCAATATCACGCAGGCTCCCATCGGCCGGACGCCGCGGTCGAATCCGGCCACCTATTCGGGCGTCTTTACCTACATCCGCGAGCTTTTCGCCTCGCTGAACGAGTCCCGGCAGCGCGGTTACCTGCCCGGGCGCTTCAGTTTCAATGTCAAGGGCGGACGCTGCGAGGCCTGCAACGGCGACGGGGTGAAGAAGATCGAGATGCATTTCCTGTCCGATGTCTATGTGACCTGCGAGGTGTGCAAGGGCAAGCGCTACAACCGGGAAACGCTGGAGGTGAAATACCGCGGAAAAAACATCTCCGACATTCTGGAAATGACGGTGGAGGAAGCGCTGGAATTCTTCAAAAACCATCGCAAGATACGGCGCAAGCTGCAGACGCTCTACGATGTGGGGCTGGGCTACATTCATCTGGGGCAG
>JAGYLW010000151.1 GCA_018400915.1 Fidelibacterota bacterium | reverse complement strand
CCGGGGCGAGCGGGATCGGTACCGGGGAATTCCGCCATGAGGATATGCTGCTGGCCGCCCGTTTGCTGGGACGTTATTCCAAGGCGGAAGCAGGCCGGAAGATCAGAGTGAGCGTTCAGTATGACAGCGGCGAATACGAAGTGCAGGCCACCGCGCTCTCCCCGGAGGATCCCCTTATCGCTTCGCTCCGGATCTGAGCATTATTTTGTTTTCCGCGGGGGCGAAAAATGCTTAATTTTTATTTGATATCACACGATAAACGTATTAGTTTTTCAAGGTTTGAGGGTTGCCGTTGCAACTCGTTTTTTTATGGGTCTTTTTGAGGAGACGATGCTTAAAGAAATCAGAAATAAAATGAATGCAGTGCTTGATGAACTGGGCTGGGAACACCCGGATTTTCAGGTGGAACGACCGCGCGACCGCGCTTTCGGTCATGCAAGCAGCAATATCGCCATGACGCTTGCGAAAACATTGCGCCGCGCTCCCCGCGACATTGCCGCCGAACTTGCGGAAAAACTGAAAGACCGCGTCCCCGGTGTCGAAACGATCGGAGTGGAAGGGCCGGGTTTCATCAATTTCTACTATTCCGCATCGTATTTTCAGGCTTTCATCCCCCGTATCCGCAGGGAAAAGCAGAGATTCCAGTGCGAGTTCAGCGGAAAGGGCAAGACCGTGCAGGTGGAATTCGTTTCCGCCAATCCCACGGGCCCCCTGACCATCGGACACGGACGGCAGGCGGTGCTGGGGGACAGCATTGCGCGCATCCTGGAATGGCACGGCTATGATGTCACACGCGAATATTATTTCAATGACGCCGGACGGCAGATGCGCATGCTGGGAGCGTCCGTATATGCACGCTACCGCCGGATGTCCGGGGATGACATGCCCATTCCCGAGGGCGGTTACGAGGGGGAATACATCACGGACATCGCACGGCAATTTCACGAAGAGTACGGCGGGGACCGTACGGACGAGGATCTGCAGGTCTTCATTGATTTTGCCGCCAAAGCAATATTCCACACGATCACCGCAAGCTTGCGGCGGCTGAATATCGTTCATGACGTCTATTATAATGAAAGGGACCTTTACAGGAACGGAAAGATCGATGCCGTTTTAAAGGAACTTGAGACCAAAGGCCACGTATACCGCAAAGACGGGGCTGTCTGGTTCAAGGCGGAAGCGTTCGGAGCGGAAAAGGACCGGGTCCTGGTGAAAAGCAGCGGGGAACCCACTTACCGGCTCCCGGATATCGCCTACCACCGGGAAAAGCTTCTGCGCGGCTTCGACATGATCGTTGATGTTTTCGGTTCGGACCATCATGCGACCTATCCCGATGTCAGGGCGGCCCTGGAAGCGCTGGGACACGATACTTCCCGCATCCGCGTCCTGCTGCATCAGTTCGTCACGCTGACGCGCGCCGGCCGGAAGATAAAAATGTCCACACGGAAGGCCGAGTTTGTCACCCTGGATGAGCTTATCGATCTCGCGGGTCCCGATGTGGTGCGGTATTTTTACATCATGCGCAGCATGGGATCCCATCTGAATTTCGATATTGCGCTCGCTCAGAAGCAAAGCGATGAGAACCCGGTCTTTTATCTTCAGTACGCCCATGCGAGAATGCACAACATCCTGGTTCACAGCCGGGAAAAGGGGATAGCGTCTTATGAGGACGCCGATCTGAGCCTGCTGAAGGAAGACGAGATCATTGCGCTTCTGGAGCACATGATCGAATTCAGGGACGTCATGTATCTATGCCTCAGCAGTCTCGAGCCCATGCATCTGGCGAACTACCTGTACAGACTGGCAACGGCTTTTCATAAATGCTATACGGTCCACCGGGTCGTTACGGAAGACATTGAACTCTCAAAGGCCCGTTTACAGCTTATTGACGCAGTGAAGATCATCCTGGCGAACGGCCTGCAGCTGCTCGGTATCCGGACGCCGGAAAAAATGTAACGCAAAAAGAGGTATGAATGAAACATCACGAAATGGCCTTGCTCCTGATCCTGTCAATCCTGCTCAGCGGATGTATGTCCGCTTCCAGAGAAGCCGTTGACGTTTCCCCGCAGAATCCGGAACCGGAAAAAGCCCCTGTGACCGAGGTTGAGAAAGCAGTCAGTACGGACACCGGTGAAACGGCGGAAGTCACGGCGGAAGAAACAGATGAAGTTACGGTGGAAGAAACAGCGGACATCAGAGAGCCTCTTGAATTCCTGACTCCCTTTGATCAGCACATCACCCAGGCGAAAGTGCATTACGTCGACGCCCTTATTGCCCGTGAGGAAGACGATTCCCTGGAAGTGGAATTTCAGCTGAGCATCATTTTCGACCTGCTTGCAAAGATCGAATCCTACAACCGGATGGATGAGATCCAGTATGAACAGTTCAAGGAATTTACCGACAAGATCGTCCGGGATTTTGAACAGTACGCTCCCCAGATGCGTGAACTTCATGAAAAATTCTCCCTTTCGGACCTTCAGGAAGCTATGGAACAGATGACCGACGAGCATTTCGGCGGGGAAAATGATTACGAGGTGCTGGAAGACCGGGACGGACATGTCCCCATTATCCTCAATAACCGCGTGAAGGACGCGATCAGAATGTTCCAAACGAAACGCCGCGGGGATATGCAGAGCTGGATACGCGCAAAAGCGAAATACGACCGGTTATTCCGGAAAATACTGCGTGAGAACAAGGTCCCCGAGGAATTCATCTACCTGAGCATGCTGGAAAGCGAGATGAAAACGGACGCTACTTCCTATGTCGGCGCGGCG
>JAGYLW010000150.1 GCA_018400915.1 Fidelibacterota bacterium | reverse complement strand
ACAAAAAATACGCAACAACATTATTTTGGCATGTACGGATTGTAAACGCCGCAACTACACGGCAACCAAGAACAAACGGATACATCCCCAGCGAGTGGAATATAAAAAGTACTGTCCATGGTGCCAAAAACATACCTTGCATAAGGAAACACGGTAAAACGTGACAGGTCTGTAGTTCAACTGGCAGAGCAGCGGTCTCCAAAACCGCAAGTTGGGGGTTCGAATCCCTCCAGACCTGCAAACGATACAAGGAAGATGACGATGAAAATATTCAACAAAATCAAAGAGTTCTTAAGCGGTGTACGCTTTGAGATGAAGAAGGTCAACTGGCCCTCCTGGGAAGAGCTGAAATCTTCAACCGGCGTGGTGCTGATCTTTTCGGTCGTTATCACGATTTTCATCGCCCTGGTCGATTTTGGCGTTGCCAATGTGGTCAGGAAACTAATCGAGTGGTTGTAATACTATGAAGTGGTATACCTTAAAAGCATTGTCGGGAAAAGAACGGCAGGTCGCGGAACGCATCCTGTATGAAGCCGAGCAGTCCGGATATGCCGATGCGATCGAGCGGGTGCTGGTCCCGACGGAGAACGTCGTTGAAATGCGGGACGGCAAGAAACGCAGCCGGGTGAAGGTCTTTTATCCCGGATATATCATGATCAAAATGGACATGAGCTCTGAGACGAAATATTTTGTCGAGAACATTTCCGGCGTGATCAGTTTTGTCGGTTCCAAGGGAGTC
The DNA here is from genome assembly GCA_018400915.1 of Fidelibacterota bacterium. Lineage (GTDB taxonomy): Bacteria > Fidelibacterota > Fidelibacteria > Fidelibacterales > Fidelibacteraceae > M50B103. Next base: position 2,069 of record JAGYLW010000150.1, on the reverse strand, counting down.
CCCCAGGTGCTGACGGAAAAGGAAGTCGCGCGCATCCTCGGGGAGGTCGAGAAAAAGGACGGCCGCGAGGTCATGGCGACACCCTTTCATCCCGGGGATCCCATTAAGGTGGTCGACGGACCCTTTGTCGATTTCACCGGCGTGGTGGAAGATGTCAATGAGGAAAAAAGAAAACTGAAGGTGATGGTCAGTATTTTCGGGCGTTCAACCCCCGTCGAGCTCGATTATCTTCAGGTCGAAAAAGAAAAATAAAGCACATAACGTTAAAAACAGGTAAAAAGCATTATGGCAAAAAAAGTAGAAGCAATCATTAAGTTACAGCTTCCCGCCGGAAAGGCAAATCCCTCGCCGCCCGTGGGTCCGGCCCTCGGTCAGCACGGTGTGAATATTATGGAGTTCTGCAAGGCGTACAATGCCCGGACTCAGGATCAGATGGGACTGATCATTCCGGTCGTGATCACGGTGTATGCTGACCGTTCTTTTAATTTTATCACGAAAACGCCCCCCGCCGCCGTTCTGCTGAAAAAGGCCGCCAGGATCGAAAAAGGTTCGCCGGTTTCCAACAAGCAGAAAGTGGGGAAGGTCAGCAAAAAAGATCTTGAAGAGATCGCCAACTTGAAAATGAAAGATTTGAATGCCCATACCACCGAACAGGCGATGGAGATGATCGCCGGTACGGCACGGAGCATGGGTCTAATTGTAGAAGGTTAACTGGAGGCAAGCATTAATGAAGCATAGCAGGCGATATACAGAAAATCTCAATCTGATCGACAGGACGGTCGAATATCCTCTTGCCGACGGCATAGAGTTGTTAAAGAAAGCCGCAAATGCAAAATTCGATGAGTCCATCGAATTGACGCTGAATCTGGGCGTTGATCCCCGTTATTCCGACCAGAATATTCGCGGAACGGTTATTCTTCCGCATGGGACAGGTAAAAAGGTCCGTGTTCTGGTGTTAAGCCAGGGCGAAAAGGTAAAAGAGGCGGAAGCGGCAGGTGCCGATTACGCCGGTCTGGAAGAGTATATCAAAAAGATCGAGGGTGGCTGGTTCGAATTTGATGTTTGTATCGCGACACCGGATGTCATGCGGTATGTCGGCAAGCTCGGGCGCGCCCTGGGCACCCGCGGCCTGATGCCGAACCCCAAGACCGGGACGGTAACGGATGACGTTGAAAAAGCGGTAAAAGATGCAAAAGCAGGAAAGATCAGTTTTCGTGTCGACAAGTACGGCATCCTGCATGTGATCGTAGGGAAGGCGTCTTTTTCGGCTGAACAGATCGCAGAGAATATCCGGGGAATGCTGGGCACGGTGGTCAAAATGAAACCCACAGGCCTGAAAGGGATGTATCTGCGGAAAGTGACAATTTCCTCTTCGCACGGGCCCGGAATCAAAATTGACAAACAATCTGCATTAGCTTAGGAGGTTCGTTCATGCCAACCCCGAAAAAAATTGAAAAAGTTCAGGAAATCAGCGAAAAGATCAGGAACGCAGGTGCGGTTTATTTTTCCGATTACCTCGGCCTGAACGTTGAACAGATCAACACACTTCGCTCCGAGCTGTTTGAACAGAATGTCAGCATGCAGGTGGTAAAGAACACGCTGATCCTGCTTGCCCTGAAAGACAGCGGTTATGAGAACATAAAGAAGGAAGATTTTCTCAACGGCCCCACCGCACTGATCTACAGCGATGATCCGGTGGCCCCGGCAAAGGTCATCACCGAATTCAGGAAAAAGCTGAAAGACCTGGGAAAGCCGGATGTAAAAGCGCTGATCTTTGAAGGCGAGTTGAGCGGCAGGGAAAAAGTCGACCAGATCGCCAAGCTGCCCTCTGAAGACGAGCTGATGGGAATGTTACTGAGAACCTTGCAGTCCCCGCTGCAGGACCTGGCGGGCTGTCTGCAGTCACCGATGCGTGATCTGGTCGGTGCATTGAAATCACTGGAACAGGAAAAGCAATAATATACAAAACGCATAAACCTCAAGAGAATTTAAAGGAGGATTAAAATGGCCGACATTAAACGAGCCGATGTATTAGCATACTTAGAGTCAGCGAACATGCTGGAAATCTC
>JAGYLW010000015.1 GCA_018400915.1 Fidelibacterota bacterium | reverse complement strand
CCCATAATTTGACGATTGAATGTCTTACCTGCAGGATTCATAACAAGCAGTCTTCCGTCGTCAGATGTCGGGGATCCCGAAACCAGTTCGGGATGACGATGTACATTGCATCGCGCCTCATTCCTTCGTTTCTCACTCGTCGGATGTTGGGGATCCCGAAACCAGTTCGGGATGACAGTGAATACTCTTTTGGTCCCAACATCTCAACGACTCAACGGCTCAACATTTTTTCCGCTTGGATAATTTCCGTAAAATCGCTATCATTTCCCAATGAAAAACGGGTCCGGATCCATGAAAAAATTATGTTCACTGCTTCTGTTTCTGCTGCTTGCGGTCTCAATGCATGCCGCAGAAGCGGCTTATTACGACAACCATATTCTGTTTTCCCTCGAGAAGGAGGAAAGGCCGCTCAGCGCAGAGGAATGCACGTCGCTGGAGACGCCTTATCCGCAGCTGAACGCCTTTATCAGCAAATATGACGTGCAGCGCATTGAACCGTGGCTGCCCCATGCAAAGCCGCATGAACATGACGGCGACGTGTATCTGAACCGCATCTACCGCCTGGTCCTGCGTAAAGATGTTCCGGCGGATCCTGTACGACTGACAGAGCTTGAACAGACCGCCTCCGTGATCCGGGGGGCCGAACGCGAGCCCGTCATGCGGAAGTATGCCGTACCGGACGATCCCTACCTGAAAAACCAGTGGTTCCTCTCCAAAGTGCAGGCAACGGAAGCCTGGGAGCTCTGGGACCTGAAGGCCGGCGGGATCCCCGGGGACAGCACCGTGGTGATCGCGGTCGTGGACGACGGTGTGGAATATACGCATCCCGACCTCTGGGAAAACATCTGGATCAATCAGGACGAGATCCCCGCCATGTATTTCGATATCGCGGATACGGACGGGGACGGGTATGTCAGTGCGAGGGAAGCCGTCCGTTTTTGCGGTGACGAGGACGCGCCGGACCTCCGGACGGTGATCTCGGCGAGTTCCCCCTTTGTGGACAATACCGACAACGACGGCGACGGCTATACCGACAACCTCATCGGATGGGATACGAATGCGGAAGGAAGCGCCTCCGACGACGACAGGAATCCGATGGCCTTTCACAACAGTCACGGGACGCATGTGGCGGGCATCGCCGGCGCGGTGACCAACAACGGCACCGGAGTGGCATCTGTTGCTTATAATATCAGTATCATGCCGGTAAAGGCCACGGGGGACGCCACGTCAGAGAACATCCATACCGGATATCAGGGAATGCATTTCGCCGCCCAGGCAGGGGCGGATATCATCAACTGCAGCTGGGGCGGCCCGGGATACAGTTCCTACTACCAGAACCAGATCAATTCGCTGTATGACCAGTACGGCGCTATTCTTGTGGCCGCGGCCGGCAACGGCGACGGTGACGGCGGTCAGGAGGAGTATCACTACCCTTCGGGGTACGAGCATGTGGTTTCGGTCACCGCCGTGGGTCCGTCGGACAACTTTTCCTGGGCAAGCTACGGTGCGCCGGACCCGGAGAACCATTTTTACGGCGTGGACCTTTCGGCCCCGGGCGAGAATATCTACAGTACCTACCTGACAAAGACCGCGCCCTATGCCAGCCTTCGCGGGACGTCCATGGCCTCTCCGCTGGTGGCATCGTGCTTCGGCCTTTTGAAAGCATTTTATCCGGACAGTTCCCGGGAATGGCTGATCCGCCGCCTGCTGGACAATACGGATCCGATTGACGACCTCAATCCGGATTATGCGGGAAAGATCGGAAGCGGCCGGGTGAACATCCTGAAAGCGCTTGTCAGCGACCGCTGGCCAAGACTGACCTATGCCGCACATGAAGAAACGATCATCACCGGCGATGCGGATTCCATCCTGAATCCCGGAGAGACAATCAGAATGATGGTGGAATTGAAGAACGCACCCGGCTGGACAAAGGCCGGAAGCGTAACGGGTATATTGAGATCGGAAGATCCCCGCATCCTCATCCCCGACAGTATTGCCGCATGGAGCAATATTTTTCCTGACAGCTCCGCGCAGAACGGGGATAACGGTTTCCAGGTCAGCTTTTCCGATGAGATGCTTTTGGACGATTATTCCTTTACCCTTGAGCTGCTTAGCGGCGAGACGGAAGAGCATCCCTATCATGCCACGCTGGATTTTGACATTTCATTATATCTCGATCAGCAGGGCTTCCCTTTTTATGCGGAGAATGAAGTGGAGGCGTCCCCGGTATTCCTGGATATTGAAAAGGACGGGAAAAAGGACATTATCTTCGGGGATAAGAGCGGGAATCTTTACGTGGTCAATGCGGAGGGAAACGTCCGCGAAGGCTTCCCCGTGCATCTGGGAAGCCAGATAGGCGGGATCGCCGTGGCGGATATTGACCGCGACGATATCCCGGAGATCGCGGTTACATTGTTCGATAAAGCGATACACGTGTATGACATCAACGGAAAGCACGAATGGAGCCGCCGGGTCGACGGTATATTTTGATTCCCTTCCCGCCATGCCGGCGGTCGGGAACCTTGACGATGATCCGGAACTGGAGATCGTGTTCGGGGATTTCGACCAGAAACTGTATGTCCTGGAGCATGACAGCAGTGACGCCGCCGCTTTTCCGGTGTCCGTGGGTCAGAATATCCGCAGCGGTGTCGCCCTGGCAGATCTGAACGGCGACGGCAGGGATGCCATCATTTTCGGCGGGACAGGCGGGGATCTGAATATCGTGGATGCGGACGGGAATACGCTCAGCGGCTGGCCGCAAAGCACCTCCGCATCCATCAGCAGTGAGCCCGCCGTATTTACGGATGCAGATCACAACGCCGTCATTCTGACCGGGAACGACCAGGGGGACATGTACGGTTTTGACAAGCACGGCAATCAGCGTTTCATGATCGACGGTTCGGGGGCTGTCAAAGCCTCGCCGGCAATGTTTATGCAGAACGGGGCCGTGTTTGCCGTATTCGGCACCACGGAAGGCAACCTGTATCTGATCGACATCCTGAGCGGGACCCTTGCCGAACACTGGCCCCGGCAGGTCAGTCCGGTCTATCAGTCCCCGGTCTGCGCCGATGTCGTTCACGATACGGAATCCACGCAGCACATTCTGGCGGTGGGAAATGACGGAAAGATCTATGCGTTCACCCCGGACGGCGATCCGCTGGACGGATTCCCCGTCAATACGCGCTTTCTGTCAAAATCCAGCCCGGCGGTCACCGATATCGATCACGACAATGACAATGAGATCATCCTGGGTACCTATTCCGGCATCTCCGTCATTGACCTTAAGGAGGAAGCCGGTGCCGTCAGCTGGGCGATGCACCGCGGCGATACCCGCAGGAGCGGTTCCCTGCAAGGGACGGCCTCGGCACGGGATGCACCCGACCTTCCCCTGGACTTTCAATTTGAGCTGATCGGGAACGCCCCGAACCCGTTCAATGCGGAGACGACGGTGCGTTTTATCGTGCCCGGGACGGAACCGGTCCGTTTGTCGGTCTACTCCCTTTCCGGAAAACAGCTGATCGAACGGAACATCGTGGAGCCGGAAACCGGCATGAACGAGATCCGCATTGATATGAGCCGTTTTGCCAGCGGTATTTATCTCTACACCCTGAGCCAGAACAACATCAGCAAAAAAGCGAAGATGATCTTCCTGAAATGACACGGTTCTCCGTGAAAAACCCTTGCTTTGTGATCTGAAAGGTTTTATAATATCTGGCTTGAAATTCCGGGCGCTTAGCTCAGTTGGTTTAGAGCACCTGCCTTACAAGCAGGGGGTCGCAGGTTCAAGTCCTGCAGCGCCCACAACGTTTAAGAAATAAGAACAAGGTTAAGGAGAAGGCCGGGTTATTTGAGCAGCAGGAGTTTTTGCGTGCTTTGCATCACTTCGCCCGTTTGCGCGGTACACCGCAGCCTGCAGAGATAGACACCTGACGGAGATGCGCCGGCGTTCCACCGGATGCTGTGCCCGTGAGGCCGTATATCCTTTCCTTCGAACAGTGTTGCGATCCGCTTCCCGCGGATGTCAACGATATCCACGGAAAGCTTTTCCGCTTTTCCCGGAACGTGGAAACGGACGGCGACACTTGTATTGAAGGGGTTCGGGTGCACCGATAAGGCAAGGTCCCCGGGAAGGACCGGGGCGGCCGCGGTCACGGCGATGAGAATGGAAGCGCTGTCGAGATAGCCGACATTGCTGGCTTCATCCACGCCTGCGATACGGTAAAAATATTCCGTTCCGTCCTCCACGGAGGAATCGGTATACGTATAACAGGTCGTGCTTGTCACGGTCCCCTGCCCGAGGAGCGCGTCGTGATGCAGAAAATCATCCAGGGGGTTCCAGGAGGAATCGGGGTCCGTCTTCCGCTCTAAAAAGAATCCCAGATTCTGGGTCTCGCTGGCGGTCGACCATTCCAGCAGCACATGATCCTCTTCCGTTTGCGAAACGTTAAGGCCCAGGAATTCCACGGCGGCGGAGGCGGGGATCATCAGGGAAAGCAGCACAAAGGCAAAAAAAATGTTCATACGGGTTTGCGGCATGGGATGCTTCTTTTGTTAAAATTCAATTTACGGCAAGGCGATTTGTTTTTCAAGAGATTTATTTTCAGGTAAATTCCCATAAAAGGTTTTTATACAATACGAAAAACCTTTAAATTACCTTTTACAAAAAAACGGGAGTTTTTTATGTCAAGACGGACAGCCGACACGCTTCGCATTCTTGCTGCCGACATGGTGCAAAAGGCAAATTCGGGACACCCGGGTCTGCCGATGGGCATGGCGGACTGCGCAGCCGTTCTGTGGACAGAATACCTTGTTCACGATCCGGAACATCCCGAATGGCCGGGACGCGACCGCTTTGTGCTCTCCGGCGGACACGGCTCCGCATTGCTTTATTCACTTTTACATTTGTCCGGTTATGACATGAGCATGGAGGAATTGCAGTCTTTCCGCCAGTGGGGTTCAAAGACCCCGGGGCATCCGGAATGTGATATCGAGGGGATCGAGACCACCACCGGCCCGCTCGGGCAGGGCCTGGCCAATGCGGTCGGAATGGCCCTGGCCGGACGATTGAGTGCGGCCCGGTGGAACACGGAGGAATATCCGCTTTTCGGTGAACACTACGTGTATTGTTTTTGCGGGGACGGCGACATGATGGAGGGGCTCAGCCACGAGGCCGCTTCGCTGGCGGGCCATCTCGGACTGGGGAAACTGATATGTTTTTACGACAGCAACCGCATCACGATCGACGGCAGCACGGACCTGACGTTCTCCGATGATCCCGTCAGACGTTTTGAAGCGTATCACTGGCATGTCCAAAAGATCGACGGCCATGATCAGGAAGCGGTCCGGGAAGCGCTGAACAATGCCCGGGAAGAACACCGCAGACCTTCGATGATCATCACCCGGACGGACATTGCTTTCGGAAGCCCGAACAAGGCGGGAACCGCCGCCGCTCACGGGGCCCCGCTGGGTGAAGAAGAACTGAGGATGACCAAAAAGGCCCTGGGTTTTCCGGAGGATAAATACTTTTATATCCCCCCCGAAGTGAAGGAGAGCTTTTCCGCCTACGGGAAAACGCTCAGGAAGAAATACCGGGAATGGAATTCGCGGTTCGGGCGCTGGAAAAAGGCGTATCCGGAACAATACAGGGCCTACAGCGAACAGTGCGGTAAACAATTTCCGGAAGCGCTTGAAGCGACCCTGATGCAGAACCTCAGCGGCAACGCGAATTCCACCCGTGCGCATTCCGGGAACATCCTTCAGCAGCTTGCAAAATACGTACCCGGCCTGATCGGAGGTTCGTCGGATCTGGCCGCTTCGGACAAGACCGCCCTCAAAGCGTCGGCCGAGGTATCCCGGAATGATTTTTCCGGAAGGAATATCCATTACGGCGTGCGGGAATTTTCCATGGGAGCGGTCATGAACGGCATTGCACTTTACGGCAACGGTTTTATTCCCTTCGGCGGCACGTTTCTGGTGTTCTCCGACTATATGCGCTCTGCGATACGCCTTGCCGCGATCATGCGCCGGCAGGTGATCTTCGTTTTTTCCCATGACAGCATTTTCGTCGGCGAGGACGGTCCCACCCACCAGCCGGTGGAGCAACTGATGTCCCTGCGGCTTATCCCCAATTTGCAGGTCATCCGGCCCGCCGACGAACAGGAGACCGCAAAGGCCTGGCTGCAGGCACTTCGGTACCGGCAAGGTCCCACGGCACTGATCCTGACCCGTCAGAAATGTCCGGAACCCTACCGGGGGAAAAGAAAAGGTTTTGCCCATTTTGACAGGGGCGCCTACATCGTCACCGACAGCGGGAATTCTCCGGAGCTGATCCTCGCCGCGAGCGGTTCGGAGCTTTCCCTCTGTCTCGAGGCCGCCGGAAGTCTGAAGCAGGACGGTCTTGACATCAGGGTCATCTCGGTGCCTTCCCTGGAGACCTTTCTGAGGCAGGACCGGGAATACCGTGACGAAGTCATCCCGCCGGGAGACGCGAAAGTGGTGTGCGTAGAGGCGGGCAGCACCCTGGGATGGGGCCAGCTGACCCGGAACCCGGCCCTCTTCATCGGTGTGGAAGGTTTCGGCAGATCGGCGCCCTATACCGTGCTTGCCGAAAAATTCGGTTTCACCGCGGAGACGCTGGTGCACAAGATAAAGAACTGGCTTGCTAAGGAAGGGAAATAAATTAGTTCAGAAAAAAGCATGATTTTTTCCCGGAAGATATTATATTAATTAGCTGTGCGCCACCTTAGCTCAGTCGGTAGCAGCGACGCTTTCGTAAAGCGTAGGTCGCCGGTTCGAATCCGGCAGGTGGCTCAACAAAAGATCAGGGATAGATTATGAGTATGTTCAAATGGTTAAACACCGATATTGCGATAGATCTCGGGACGGCAAATACATTGATCCACGTGCGTGGACAGGGGATCGTGATCAATGAGCCTTCCATTGTTTCGAAGTCCATCAAAACGGGAAAGATTATTGCTGTCGGCAATGAAGCCCGCGACATGCTGGGGCGCACCCATCCGAATATCACCACGATCCGGCCGATGAAAGACGGTGTGATCGCCGACTTTGAAATGACGGACGGCATGCTCCAGGGTTTTATCAAAAAGATACAGCTTTCACGTTTTGCGCGTCCCAAGATGGTGATCTGCGTTCCTTCGGGGATCACCGAGGTGGAAAAGCGGGCGGTGCAGGAAAGCGCCGAACGCGCGAACGCCAGCAGGGTCTATCTTATCGAGGAGCCGGTGGCGGCCGCGATCGGGATCGGGATCGATATCAGCAAGCCGATCGGGAGCATGATCGTGGATATCGGCGGCGGTACGACCGAGATCGCGGTGCTTGCCCTCAACGGGGTGGTGGCCAAGGAATCCATCCGGGTCGCCGGCGACGAGCTCAACAATGCGATCGTGCATTATTTCAGGGGGAAACACAATCTGCTGATCGGTGAACGTACCGCCGAAGAGATCAAAAAAGCGGTGGGTTCCGCCATCCCGATGGAGGAGAAGATCATTGCGGTCAAAGGCAGGAACTTGCTGACCGGTATTCCGCGCACGGTCGAGGTGGATGCGAACGACGTTTCCGAATGTTTGCAGAAGACCATCGAGATGATGATCGCGGCGATCAAGCGGACCCTGGAACATACACCGCCGGAATTGTCTGCGGACATTCTGGACCGCGGCGTGATCCTCACCGGCGGAGGATCCCTCCTGCATGGCCTTGATGAGCGGATCCGCCGGGAAACCAACCTTCCGGTAAGCATCGGGGATGAACCGCTGCTCTGCGTTGCGAAAGGCACCGGAAAAGTGCTGGAAAATATCGACAATTATCTCGACATATTATTGTAAATGCTGGTCAAACTTTATGACTTTATGATCCGGAAGCATCCGGAGATACTGACAATTTGCTTTGTCGCCATCTCCCTGCTTTTTCTATCCCGGACGGAAAATCACGTCATTCTTTCCCTTCAGACAAAATGGCAGGATGTTACCACGTTTGTGAAAAAGCCCATTCTGGAGCAGCGGCGGAAACAAAAAGTGATGGAAGAGAACAAGGCGCTGCGGATGGAGGTCTTCCGGCTGAAACAGGAAATTGCCGGCACAAAAAGCCTCCGCAATGAGAATGACCGGTTAAGGGACATGCTGGGATACCGTGACACCTCCCGGTACGAGATCATTCCGGCGCTGATCATCTACAAGGGGTTTAAAGAGGGTTCGAACATCATTATGCTGGACAAGGGAAGGGACCATCATGTCGGCAAAAACGATGTCATCGTCTATAAGGACGGACTGGTAGGGCGCATCCTCGCCTGCGGTCAGCACACCTGTATGGCAAGCATGATCGTGGAGCCGGACATACGCGTCAGTGTGCGGATCGATCCGGCCCGCGTCTACGGCATTCTGAAATGGCATCACGGCAACACCTTCATTATCGACGATATTCCCACGAGCGTTGAGGTGAAACCGGGACAGACCGTTACCACATCAGGGTTTTCCGAGATCTATCCCGCGGATATCCCCGTCGGGCGAATCACCGGTGTCACTTCCTCGGAAAACGGATTTACGTATATTATCGAAGGGAATTATTTCGTTGAATTCAATAAATTGCGGGAAGTCTTCATTCTGAGGGAAAATGGGAACTAGAACAGAAAATTTTCGGCTTTCTTATATTGTGCTGAGCCTGCTCTTTGTACTCAGCATCATTCTGAACAATTTTATCGGCATTGCGGGGATCCATCCGGACATACTCCTGATCCTGCTGTTTTATCTGGCCGCCCGTGAAAAACCCTATATTGTACTTGTCGCCGCCTTCGCCTTCGGTTTTTTGCAGGATATATTCCTTCCCGGGAATATTCAGTACTGGGGGCTGTCCCCGCTGTTCAAGACACTGCTTGCCTACGCCCTGCTGAAACTGCGGCCGTTTATCCTCCGCCTGAAGGGATTTACGCATTTTGCGGTTGTATTCGGAATGATGTTCCTGTATTTCGTTTTTTATGACCTTCTGTATTATTCCGGATATATCAGCCCCGTGGCCGTCCTGTACCGCTACGCGTTTCCCGAGACCGCGTATACCTTTTTGCTGTTCACAGCCTTTCAGTGTATTTTTCCTCTCGGGAAAAAAGACAAAGGCCTATAATGCACCGGGAAAGCAAGAATCTGACGAGCAAATACCGTGTTTTAACGATACTTATCCTGTCGCTGCTGACATTTGTCGTTCTGGTCGTGCGTTTTTTTGATCTCCAGATCATCCATTACTCCGCTTACCGCAGCGAGGCGGTAGGGAACATGCTGAACCGCGTCGATATCGCCGCTCCGCGGGGGCTGGTGTATGACCGAAAAGGCCGGAAACTGATATATAACGTGCCGTGCTATAATCTGGTCGTGTATCCGCACATCATTAAACAGAACCCGGGAACCTGGGAAAAACTCGAGGCGGTCACCGGAGAAACGGCGGAAAAACTGAAAAAGGAAATGGAACGGAACCAGTACGGAGCGTATCGTCAGGCGGTGGTCCTCAGGAATATTGATTTTAAGGTCAATACCATGATCAACGAGGACATACAGAATTATCCCGGGGCCGAGGTCGTGTTCAGCCCTATCCGGGAATACACCGACGACATCAAGAGCGGGAACATCCTCGGTTATACGGCTCAGATCCTGAAACGGGATTTTTACCGGTACCGCCAGCGCGGCTATAAACTGGGGGATTTTATCGGATTTGACGGTATCGAAAAACAATACGAGGACCTGCTGAGGGGAGAACGCGGGTACCGCTACAAACAGGTGAACGCCGTGGGGAAGCCCCTGAGCGACCAGGCCTATGAGCAGATCAATCCCGTACCGGGGAACGCCCTTTATCTGACGGTGGACCTGGATCTTCAGGCGTACGCGGAAACGCTGCTCGCGGACCATAATGCCGCCGCGATCGTGATGAACTATAAGAACGGAGAGATCGTTGCCGCCGTGTCATCGCCGGGTTATGACCCCGATATGTTCACGGAGGGACTGACCTCCACGCAATGGGATTCCATTGTCCAGGACAAGCGTATCCCCCTCTTTAACCGGCTGATCCGCGGCCAGTATCCGCCGGGTTCCATCTATAAGATGGTTGCCGCGGCGGCGGCACTGGAAGAACAGACCATCACGCCGTCCACGGAATTTGAATGCACGGGGGTTTTCAGCCTGGGTGACCGGGAATATAAATGCGCCCATGTCCACGGGATCGAAGATCTCAACGATGCGATCGCACATTCCTGCAACATCTATTTTTACAACGTGATACTCAAACAGGGGATCGATGACTGGAGCGACTATGCAAAACGCATGGGCTTCGGTTCCCCCACCGGCGTGGACCTTCCCCGCGAACTGGCGGGGATCTCACCGGACCGGGACTTTCTCGACCGGCGGTACGGAAAACGGAAATGGTGGAAGGGAATGTGGCTGAACATGGTGATCGGGCAGGGGGACGTTCTGGTGACGCCCATGCAGGTGATCCGTTATACCGGCATTCTGGCAACGCACGGGAAGATGGTCACGCCGCATTTTCTGCGCTCCGTGCATTACACGGAACAAGACTCCAGCGAAAATCCGGAATTTCCGGTGCATGATGTCGAAGGCATTTCCGAAGCCACCTGGAGAGAGATCGCGTCGGGCATGAAGAACGCCGTTCAGGACAGCCGGGGGACCGGCCGGACGGCAAATGTTCCGGGACTTGACATGTGCGGCAAAACGGGGACGGCCCAGAATCCCCACGGAGAAGCGCACGGATGGTTCCTGGGTTATTCCCGGAAAAAAGACTTTCCTTACGCCGTCACGGTGTTCGTGGAACACGGCATTGCCGGCAGTGACATCGCGGCGCCGGTGGCAGGGCAGCTCCTGAAAGCATATTATCACATGAGAAACGAATGAGATTTAAAGATTTTTTCGACCTGAAACTCTCGGAAATCGACTTTCCTTCGCTGATCCTGGTCTTTGTGCTGACCGCATGCGGACTGGTGGCCATCTACAGCGCCAGCTCTTTCGTGGGAAGCGGGGCGAACATGCAGTATTTCTGGAAGCAGATGCTGGGCATTGCCGGAGGGCTGGCGATGTTCGTCATGCTGTTCTCCGTCCGCAAAAGCTTTTTGCTCAGCTATGCGGAGGTCCTCTATATTACCGGCATCATCCTCGTGATCATTCCCTTTATCCTGTCCATGGTGACTTCCGGGACCAACCGCTGGATCACGCTGGGGGCTTTCCAGATACAGCCGTCCGAATACATGAAATTCATCCTTATCATCATGCTGGCAAAGATATTCAGCGAATCGCGGCGTTCTCCGCAGAATCCCGGGTATGTGCTCTATCCCCTCGCGGTCCTGCTCCTTCCCGCAGCACTTGTCTTTCTTCAGCCGGACCTGGGAACGACGTTCATCTATATTGTCATTTTTGCCGCAATGCTTTTTGCGAGCGGATACAAACTGTATTACATTTTCCTGATCATCGCTCCCTTTATTACCATTCTGGCGGCGTTCAACAGCTGGATATTTTTTGCCTGGGGTATCATCGTCGCTTTGGTGATCTTTCTCAACAATAAGAACATCATTTTCTCGGTCATTATGTTCCTGCTGAACATCCTCGTCGGTATTATGACTCCCTTCTTCTGGAACGCGATCAAGCCCTATCAACAGCAGCGCATCCTGACCATGCTGAACCCCCACCTGGATCCCATGGGCGCCGGCTATCAGGTCATCCAGTCGCAGATCGCGATCGGCTCGGGCGGGCTGCACGGCAAAGGCTTTTTGCAGGGGACACAGTCCCACCTGCATTTTTTGCCCGAACAGCACACGGACTTTATCTTTTCCGTCATCTCCGAAGAGTTCGGTTTTATCGGCGTCAGCGTGATCCTCTTTATCTTTTGTTTCCTGATACTGCGCTGGTTCCGCATGGCGCTGAACGCAAGAAGCACCTTCAGCGCCATGCTGATCATCGGGGGCACCACCGCCCTGATGGCGCATCTATTCATCAATGTGGGCATGACGGTGGGCCTCCTTCCCGTGACGGGGAAACCATTGCCCTTTATCAGCTACGGGGGAAGCTTTCTGCTGACCTGCTTCGGCCTGGTGGGGTTGGTGCTGAACGGGAACGCCGAGTAGGGAGACGACATTGTCCCGGAAGAAGGCAAAGCATTTCTGACTTCTTATTCGGCAATATCTTCGTTATATTAATCCCATGGAAAAACTGATATTAAAAAACCGGAAAGCCTTTCACGACTATCATATCCTGGACAATTATGAAGCCGGGATCGCCCTCCGGGGCATGGAAGTGAAAGCGATCCGTGAAGGAAAGATCAATATAAAGGAATCGTATTGCGCGTTCCGCGACAAGGAACTTTTCCTGCTCCAGGCGCATATCTCACCCTATTCCCATGCGGGGTACGAGCCCCATGATCCGGTGCGGCCGCGGAAACTGCTTCTGCACCGGAAAGAACTGCAGCGCCTGCGGAAAAAAAGCAATGAACAGCATCTGACCATCGTCCCCCTGCGTTTTTACTGGTCCGCCAATCACATCAAGGTCGAGATCGGGCTTGCCAAAGGGAAAAAACTGTATGACAAACGCCGCGATATCGCCAGAAAAGACATGAAACGCAATCTGGAACGTCAGTTGAAGCATTAAGAAAAGGAGTCCCCATGGACCGATTTCCCCCGCTGAATGAACAAATGGACCGGATCCGCAAGGGCGCTGAAGAGATCATTCCCGAAGCGGAGCTTGAGAAAAAGATCGAGCGCTCCCTGAAGGAACAGAGACCCCTGCGCATCAAGCTCGGCGCCGATCCCAGCCGTCCCGACCTGCACATCGGACATGCCGTCGTACTCGGAAAGATGCGGGAATTTCAGGACCTGGGACATACGGCGGTGCTGATCATCGGGGATTTCACCGCCATGATCGGGGACCCCACCGGCCGCAGCAAAACCCGCCCCGCCCTGACGCTGGAAGAAACGAAGGACCATGCGCGGTCCTACTTCGAACAGGCGGGCATCATCCTCAGCAGGGAGCATCTGGAGATCCGCTACAATTCGGAATGGCTGGACGCCATGAAATTCCGGGACGTCATCAATCTTTCCGCATATTACACGGTGGCGAGGATGCTGGAGCGGGATGATTTTTCCAAGCGGTTCGCGCACGGCATACCGATCTCCGTGCATGAGATGCTGTATCCGCTTGCACAGGCCTATGACAGCGTGGCCGTTGCGTCCGATATCGAACTCGGCGGCACCGACCAGAAATTCAATCTGCTTGTCGGGCGGGACATTCAGCGGGAATACGGGCAGTCCCCGCAGGTCATCCTGACCATGCCCATCCTCGAGGGGCTGGGCGGAAAGGAAAAAATGTCCAAGTCCCTGGACAACTATATCGCCATTACGGAAAGCCCGGAAGAGATGTACGGAAAGATCCTTTCCATCAGCGACGGGATGATCCTCCGGTACTTTACCCTGGTCACCGACCTCCTGCCGGATCAGATCGAAGCAAAGCGGCGGGCGATGGAAGCGGGGGAGAATCCCCGGGACATCAAGCATGAGCTGGCATGGGAGCTCGTGCGCCGCTATCACGGGGCCGACGAGGCCGACGAGGCAAAAGCACATTTCCGGAAAGTCTTCGTGCACAAAGATATTCCCGACGAAATACCTGAATACCGCATTTCAGAGGATGAAGTGTTCATCAACAAACTGATGACCGAAAGCGGCCTTTGCCGCTCCGGCGGGGAAGCGAAACGCCTGATCGGCCAGGGCGGCGTATACCTTAACGGCAAGCGTATCCTCAGCCACAACCGGGCGCTCAGGGTCCATGACGGGGATATCCTCAAGGTCGGGAAAAGGAAATTCCTGAGGATCCGGAAAGCGGAAGCGTAAGGGTTTCCGAAATATCAGCAGATACAGTATGAAATGGTCCACACTTGCGGAAAAGACACATCAGGAACTGAAGCGGCGATCGCTTCTCCAGAAGCGCGAACACCTGCTTGTGGCGTTTTCCGGCGGACTGGACAGCACGGTGCTGCTGCACGTCCTTCTGGAACTCCGTCCGTACTGGAAGTGGGAACTGTCGGCCGGACATGTCGATCACGGGCTCAGACCGGGGTACGATGAGAAAGAAGCCGTTTTCTGCCGGGAGCTTGCCGAAAAACACGGCATCCCCTACTATGAGAAAAAACTGCATCTGAACGCCCCGGAATTCCGGGAAACCTACGCTCCGGTCGGTTCGCAGGCCCCCGGCCCGGAAGCACTGGCGCGGGAAGCCCGCTACCGCGTTCTGGGGACCTGGGCGGAGGCGATCCGTGCGGATGCCGTCGTGACGGCACATCATGCCGGCGACCAGGCGGAGACCGTGCTTTACCGCATGCTGACCGGAGCGGGACTGCGGGGGCTCGGCGGGATCCCTGCGAAACGGCAGATCTTCCGGCGTCCCTTTCTGCAGGTGATGCGCACGGAGCTGGAGGCGTATGCGGACACACATGATCTGAAGCATTGCGAAGACCTGAGCAACCGGGACGAAACGATCGTCAGGAACCGGATACGGCACCGGGTGATCCCGCAGATCCGGGAGTCGGGCTTTGAGCGGGCGGAGCGGGACCTGGCGCGTTCCGCGGAGGACCTGAGGGAAGCCGATGCGGCGCTGGCATTCTTTGAAGCGCGGTATGCCGGTAAATTCCTGTATGTGACCGGAAGAGGTGTACACCTTCGGCGCGAAGGCTTTGAAGCGCTGCCTGTCTGCATGCAGAAACGCATTGTCAGGCGGGTCTTTGAAGAACGGCTGAAGGAGACACGGCATGTTTCGCGGAAACAGCTGGAACAGGCGCTGCACTTTATGTTATACGCCGGAACCGGCAGGAGCACGGAGCTCCTGGGACACCGCATGATCAAGGAACGGGAATGCATTACCTGGCCTTCGGCCACCCGGGAACGCTTCCGCGAGACCCTTGTCTGCGGCAACGGCCGGCGTGCCGGGAACGCTCAGGCCGGATATATTCACATACGGGTCGGCAAGGGAACGGGGATCCCGGAGATCCGGGGAGCGGGGGAAGCATACTTTTCCCCGCGGCTGATCGGCAGGGAACTTGTGTTCCGCTCCCGGGAGGCGGGGGACCGGATGTCGCTTTACGGTGCTTCCGGAAGGAAAAAGGTCAAGGCCATTTTAAAGGATGAAAAGGTGCCGCCCGCAGAGAAACCCTTCTTTCCCGTACTGCTTGCCGGGAACGCGATCCTCTGGATCCCCGGCGTCAAGCGTTCGGATAAATATCTGCTTGGGGAAACGGAGAAACATTTCGTACATATCGTCTATAAACACAACGGAGAGGTCTCATGATCAAAAAAACGCTCACTCTGGATTACGGCGGCAGTTTCGACGGACAGGTGCTCGATCTGCTGATATCGGAAGAGGAGATACAGGAACGGGTCAAACAGATCGCCCGGCAGATCTCGAAAGACTACCGGGACAAGGAAAAGCCGCCCATCATGATCGGTGTGCTGAACGGCAGCTTTTATTTTATGGCGGACCTGCTCCGGGCAATGACGATCGAAGCGGAAATGGATTTTATCAAGATCTCTTCCTACCAGAAGGCGGGTTCGACAGGCACCGTCCGGCTGATCAAGGATATCAGCGCCGACATCCACAACCGCGACATTATCCTTGTGGAGGATATTATCGATACCGGCCTGTCCATCAATTATCTGCGCAGGCACTTCGAGAACAGCCATCCCGCTTCCGTTCGCGTTGTCGTGCTGCTGTACAAAAAGGAGATCACCGATGTTGACGTGGAGCCGGAATACGTCGGTTTTGAGATACCGGACAAATTCGTCGTCGGATACGGGCTGGATATTGAACAGCAGTACCGGCGCCTGCGGGATATTTTTGCCATGGATATGCCGAAAAGACAATAAAAAGGAACATTATCTCATAATAATGTAGTATATTACTTAACTGTAAAGGAGAGTAAATGTTCAGACGTTTTCATTATAACGGTCCCGACAAAGATCAGGACCCGAAAGATCCCCGGCGTCCCCCGGGCAAAGGACCGGATTTTCAGGGGCCGGTAAAGGTTCCGAAAACCCCGCTGATCTGGATCGGCCTGATCATCGTGCTGCTGATCCTTGCCCAGATATTCGGGAATGCCGGGACCGCGGACCAGAAGAAGCTTACCTATACGGAATTCAACCATTACCTGGAGCAGGGCAGGATACAGAACGGTGTGTACGAAGGGAATATCATGACCGGGGAATTCAGGGAACCGGTCACGGAATACATCAACGGAAAAGAGGTGGAATACCCCGGATACCGCGTCACGATCCTGCACCTGGATACGGAATTGCTGGAAAAGTGGGACGAAGCGGGACTGAAATATGAGTTCAAGGAACCCACCATCGGGTTTCAGGATGTTTTGCTGAACATCCTTCCCTGGATCGTCATCATTGCGGTATGGGTCGTTCTGATGCGCAGGATGTCCGCCAACCGCGGCGGCGGTTCCGGCGGAGGCCTGTTCTCCTTCGGGAACACCAATCCGGCGAAAAAATTCAATCCGGAAAGTTCAAAGATCACGTTCAGGGACGTCGCCGGCTGTGTTGAGGCCAAGGAAGAGCTTGAAGAGATCATCGACTTTTTAAAGACCCCCGAACGTTTTCAGCGCCTCGGCGGGCGCATCCCGCGCGGCGCGCTGCTGCTGGGACCTCCGGGGACCGGGAAAACGCTGCTGGCAAAAGCCGTGGCGGGAGAGGCGAAGGTCCCGTTCTACAGCATCTCCGGAGCCGATTTTGTGGAGATGTTCGTCGGCGTCGGCGCGAGCCGCGTGCGCGGACTGTTCGAGCAGGCCCTGAAGAACTCACCGGCCATCGTTTTCATCGATGAGATCGATGCCGTGGGCCGCCAGCGCGGTGCGGGCCTGGGCGGAGGCCATGACGAGCGCGAACAGACCCTGAATCAGCTCCTGGTGCAGATGGACGGATTCGACTCCGATGCCAGCGTGATCGTGATCGCGGCCACGAACCGGCCGGACATCCTGGATTCGGCGCTGCTGCGGCCGGGCCGCTTTGACCGTCAGATCGTCGTGGACATGCCGGACGCAAAAGGCCGGGAAGGCATACTGAAGGTACATACCAAGGAGATCAAGCTTGCCTCAAATGTGGACCTGAAGACTATCGCAAAGGGGAGCCCCGGCATGGTGGGGGCCGACCTGGCGAACATGGTCAATGAAGCCGCCCTGCTCGCTGCCAGGAGAAACCACAAGACCGTGACCATGAAGGACCTTGAAGATGCAAAGGACAAGGTCATGATGGGCACGGAACGCAAGTCCATGCTGCTGAGCGAGAACGACAAAAAGATCACGGCGATCCATGAAGCGGGCCATGCCCTGGTGGGGCTGCTGCTTCCGGAGGCCGACCCGGTGCACAAGGTGAGCATCATTCCCCGCGGCCGTGCGCTGGGGGTCACGCACATGCTGCCCGAAGTGGACAAGTACAATTACACCAAGGGTTACATTACCTCGCAGCTCCAGGTCATGATGGGAGGCCGCGTGGCGGAACAGCTGTCCAACGAAGATATCACGACCGGTGCCAGCAATGACATCGAACGGGCGACCGAGATGGCGCGCCGCATGGTCTGTGAGTGGGGGATGAGCGATACGCTGGGAGTCACCGCGTTCGGCACAAAGAATCAGGAGATATTCCTGGGCCGCGATTTCGGGACCAGCAAGAATTACAGCGAGGCCACCGCACAGAAGATCGACCAGGAGGTGCAGCGCATCGTACACACGGCCTATGAGGGAGCAAAAGACCTGCTGAAGACCCATTTCAAGGTCCTGAAGAAGATCTCGGACGCCCTCCTGGAAAAAGAGTCCCTGGACCGCGGGCAGCTTGAGAAGGTCCTGGGGGACGAGGGCATTGAACTGAAAAAAAAGCAATAACGGTTTGTTGATATGAGACAGTGAAAGAGCTCAGTACGCAAATCATGGGTATCCTGAACGTGACCCCGGACTCTTTCAGCGACGGGGGGCGTTTCCTGCATCCCGCCGGAGCATTTGACCATGCGGTGAAAATGACGGAGGAAGGGGCGGACATCATCGATATCGGCGGGGAATCCACACGCCCCGGCGCCAGACCGCTCCCGCTTCAGGAAGAAATGGACCGGGTGATGCCCGTGCTGGAGAAGGTGGTCCGGCAGGGCGTCCGCGTCTCCGTCGATACGACCAAGCCGGAAGTCGCCGAAGAGGCCCTTCGGCTCGGCGCCGGGATCGTCAATGATATTTCCGGACTGCAGAACGGTCTTCAGCTCGCCCGGATCGCGGCGGAATACGGGGCGAAGCTGGTGATCATGCACATGCAGGGAACCCCGCAGAATATGCAGGAAGCGCCGGCGTACGCAGACGTGGTCCGGGAGATCATCCGCTTTTTCCGGCGGCAGATGAAGGTCGCTTCGGAAGCGGGGCTGGACAAGGCACAGATCATTCTTGACCCGGGCATCGGTTTCGGGAAGCGGCTGGAAGACAATGTCGCGATATTCCGGGAACTTGAAAGGTTCACGGACCTCGGCTGCGCGCTGATGATCGGAGCGTCCCGGAAATCCATGATCGACGGGATCGCGCCGGCTTCCGTCCGTGAACGCCTGCCGGGTTCGCTCGTGCTGGCGGCGGCGGCCGTCCTCCGCGGGGCGGACTATGTCAGGGTGCATGATGTGGCGGAGACCGTACAGGCACTGAAGGTGTTAAAGCGCATATGGTAGAATTATTCAACATCGGTTTTATTTCCGTTTCCCTGATCGACCTGATCGATATTGTCGTCGTCGCCTTTGTGTTTTACGGGACCTATCTGCTTTTCCGCGACACCCGCGCCAGCCAGATGCTCTACGGGATGATCGCGATCGCCTTTCTGGGTTTTATCGCCCACCTGCTGAATTTCCGGGCGACCGCCTGGCTCTTTGAACGCCTCGCCACCGTGTGGGTGATCCTCTTCATCATCCTCTTCCAGCCGGAATTGCGCCGCATCCTTTTGTATATCGGGCAGAATCCTCTGCTGCGGTGGATGTCGAAGACGGACAACAGCCAGACGGAGGAGATCATTACCTCCGCCTTTGAACTGCAGCGGGCCGGCCTGGGCGCCCTGCTCGTGGTGATGCGGGACAGCGGGCTGAAGTCCATTATCGAAAGAGGGATCAAGATCGATGCACAGGTCAACCACGACCTGATACTGTCTATTTTCAATACGGCCTCGCCGCTGCACGACGGCGCCGTGATCATTTATGAGGACCGGGTGCTGGCGGCAAAATGCATTCTGCCGCTGAGTGAGAATATCGAACTGGACCCCACGATCGGGACCCGGCATCTTGCCGGGCTGGGATTATCGGAAGAAAGCGACGCAATGGTCATTATCATCTCCGAAGAGAACGGAAGGATCTCCATTGCCTACCAGGGAAAACTAAAACGGGACCTGAATGAGGACGAACTTCGCACATCCTTGTATACGTATCTGTCAAACCGTTAGAAGCGTGACCGCATTGCTGCTGCTTTTCGGCGCAGTGCTTTCCGCGGCGGAATGGCAGGCCCGCGAGCTGCCGGAAAAATATTCCTACCGCTGGGAGATCCATGCGCAGGATATCGAACATTTTGTCAAACGGGGAATGCTTCCCGAAAGCGGTATCGGCGGAAGCTTTTTTCACGGGGGGCGCTATTACCCGGTCTATACGGTCATGCTGCGGAACCGCCCGCAGGACCTCGCCGTCCAGCTCAGGGACAAGGAGGAAGGCCGCACCTTTGCGCCGGCACTGCCGGCAGACTACGGGGAGATCGGGGAAGACGCGGTGGACGCCTTCAACGCTGCCTCCTTCCGTGATTTTGTCCGGATCCGGGAGATCCCCGGCAGCGGCAGCCTGCTGGAGATCACTCCCCTGCTTCCGCAGGAGAACGGGGAACTGCGCTTTCTGTCCCGGGCCACGATCAATCTGCTGCCTTCCGCGGGGGAACCCCTGGGCAGGGCGGATATCTCCGCGGAAGCCCGGCCTTCCTTCCGCAAGGCCGCCTCCCTGAAAACCGGACTTCCCGGCGAATTCCTGGCACTGTATGTCACGGAGCCCGGCGTCTATCAGGTCAGCGGACAGGACCTGGAGGACCGGGGCATTGACCTGCGGACGGTGCATCCGGACAGGATCAAACTGTCCCGCTGGGGCGAGGAGATCCCCTGCCGGGTCACCAGCACCCACGAAAGGGAATACGAGACATTTCAGCAGCACGACGTGGTGCAGTTCTATGTACCGGAAATGAAAAATCCCTACGGCGATTATGCATACAATCCCTTTTCGGACGATGACGTGATACAGATGAGCTGGTCCGGGGAGGACGGCCTCCGCTATGTGCAGGAGAACAGCGAGATCACCGGGAACGCGACCTTCCTGCCGCAGGACAACCGGACCTTCCGCAGCACCGTGCATATCGAGCGGAACATGCAGTACCAGTCCCTTGCGCGCCTTCACGAGCAGGAATTGTCCCATAAGTACGAGCACGAATTCTTTTCCCCGTCCATCAGCGTGGGACGCAGCGTGTCCTTCCCCTTCGAGCTCCGGGACCCGGTCACCGATTCCCCGTATAATGTGGACTTTACCCTCCGCATGCAGGGACTGACCTATTCCGTCGACGACGCCATGGATCACCAGATCTACGTGACGGTGAAC
Source organism: Fidelibacterota bacterium (assembly GCA_018400915.1). GTDB lineage: Bacteria > Fidelibacterota > Fidelibacteria > Fidelibacterales > Fidelibacteraceae > M50B103. Next base: position 2,622 of record JAGYLW010000015.1, on the reverse strand, counting down.
GACCATTATCTGCTGGAGGACGACTGGGACGGCCAGGTGCCGAATCTTTCGGACAACGCCGACATGCAGTTCCGGCACGACTATCTGAAGCACGGGGAGAACCGGATCAATATTTCCGTGAAGGGCTTTGAAGAAAATCCCTACATGGACGACCAGGTCCTTTTCGACTGGCTGGAGGTTTCCTACGACCGCTACATGATCGCCCACAACAACCGGCTGCGCTTTTCCCCGCAGTTCGGCCCGGGGACCTATCTGTTCCGGGTCCGGGGACTGAGCTCCGCCTCGGACGTGCTGATCCTGAAGGACCGGAAGCACTGGATCCGGGGATACTATGTGGCCCCGGAAGACACGGTCGGCGGCGAGGTGCTTTATTCCATCTATTTCGAGGATGAATGCCGCGGCGACGAGGTGTATCAGATCGCCGGGCCGGGAAAGGAGGAAGCCCCTTCCTTCGGGATCGCGGACGTCGATTCCATCCGCTATGTGAACACGGCCGAAAACCCCTTTTACAGCACTGCGGAACAGGGCGACTACCTCATCATCACCCACGGGGATTTTTATGAAAAGGCCCTGGAGCTGGCGGAGCACAAGCGGGAAATGGGTTTTACTCCCGCCGTGTATGCACTGGAGCGCATTTACGATGCATACAACCATTCGAACGAGAGTCCCTATGCGATCAAGCATTTCCTGACCGACGCCTATCACACCTGGAGCATCCGCCCCCATTACGTTCTTTTTATCGGGGATACCCAAACGGAGAATTCCCTGCCGGTCATCCGCTACCAGTCCGCGGGTTCCCGCGGCGCGGTCCTGGCGGAACCCTGGTTCACCGATATCGACGATGACTTTGTCATGGAAATGGCGCTGGGGCGCCTGCCCGTCAGCACGGAAACGGAGCTGGACAGCATCCTTGCCAAGATCAGGATCTTTGACCGGCAGGAAATGCCGCCCCCGCAGCAAAACCGCGTGGCGCTGCTGACCGGGCCGGAAGCCGCCTTCAAGGTGCAGATGGAGGACTACGTCAATACGGTCGCCCCCGACCACATTCAGCACGACCGGCTCTACCTTTACGATTCGCATGTCACCGGGGACTTTGACGCCGGGATACATGCCACGGACACCCTGGTGAAATTCATTCACGACGGGGTGTTCTGCATCGACTATCTCGGGCACGGCGGCGGCGCAACTTGGGACAATTACGTCCTTCCCTACAGCGCCTTTGACGATTTCAGTCCCGGAAAACCCTTTATTGTGAATTCCTTCACCTGTTTCACCAACACCTTTTCCAATGACAACGCGATCGGCGAGATGTTCATCCGCCATCCCCGGGCGGGCGTGTCCGTCTTCTCCTCCACCGGATACGGCTGGCTCAATTCCAATTACTACGTTTTTAAAAAACTGGCGGAGTACATGTACCGGGAAAAAATGTCCCACGGCGACGCCATGCGCTACGCCCTGACGGAATACTTCTTCTCCACCTTCGGCAGGAACGCCAATTTCCGGGACGAGGTGGACGGGCAGACCGTGTACAAGTATTTCCGCAAGTCGCTGTTCTACCAGTCCTGTATCCTGGGCGATCCTTCCGCGACCTTCCCCCGGCCGGCGCGCGGGGAGGGCTTTTCCCTGGATCCCCGCAGCGTCAGCGCCGGTCAGAGCGTGGACGTTCAAACGGAGGACCCCGGTATCGTCAGGGGCGTGCTGGACATCACGGGCACCCGCGGAGAACAGCGGAAATACCCGGTCCGGCGGAAGATCGGCCTGGATTTCAGCGGGGGAGAAAGCGCCTTCATCATGCCGGGATACGAGGGCATCAGCGACGGCATCGCCCAGCTCGTTTACTGGGACGACGGCGGTAATGTCTATGCCGGGGCGGAGCATTTCGCCCTCGATGCGCCCTATATCGCCTCCCTGGATTTTTATCCCCGGCGGCCGTCCGTCTCCGACAGCGCCGGCGTGCGGATCCGCCTGGAGCTTGACGCCGCAGAGGAAGTGGACCATGCCTCCCTGCGCGTATACCGCGACCCCGTCAGCAACGCCTCCTACGGCGGGCTGGCCCTGCGGAAGACCGGGGACAATCGCTATGAGACGGAACAGAAACTCTATTACACCGGCGCCGCCTCCTTCTATACGGCGGACCACGACACGGCCGCGGCGTCCGCGTATTATCAGGGCAGTGACTTCATGCCGGTCCTTGCCGCCGGCGGCGACACCCTGACCGGGGATTTCTACCGGCTGGCGCCGGTCACCCCTCCGGAAAAGGACATTGCCATCCTCGACTATTCCCTTGAGAACGGCAAGAGCAAACTCGTTCTTGTCAACCAGGCGGATACCGCCGTGCACGTCGCCCTGCAGCTCCGCGTTCCGGGACGGGAGGCACTGTCGTACCGCGACACGCTGCTGACCTTCTGTGACGGCGGGGGACAGTACGAGGGAGGAACGGACAAGATCAATACCTACTCCCTTGATTTTTTACCGGCCTACGGCGAGGGCGATGTTGAGATCGGGATCGAGCCCCTGGAGATCGAGGATACCGACACCAGCAACAACCGGCTCACGGTCCGTGTCGACAACGCCTGGCTCCTTTCAGAGCAGGGCCGTTTCGTCAATGCGGAAAGCGACACG
>JAGYLW010000149.1 GCA_018400915.1 Fidelibacterota bacterium | reverse complement strand
CATCCCGGCGCCGTGATAGCGCAGCGGAGAGGCGCCGGCGTCCTTGATATGCGCATACCCCGCCGATCCGGCGAAACGCAGATATTTTCCCTCATACGGCGACAGCGGCCGCGCGGAAAGCGCCGATACCAGAACAGCACAGAGCAGAAAGGGGAATGCGTATGTATTTCTCATACCCAATTTTATGACCTGTCGCGATCTTATGCAAAGCATTTTCGCCGGGCTTTTCGCAAAGGCCTGTTCTCAGGGTCATACCGGAGATACGGGAGAATGATCACGGAACCGGAACACGCGAATACGTTTTTTCCCATAAGCTTGCTTGCAAATATAATTTTCAGGCGCTACATTTCAAAAAAGATACCCGGGAGTGGAATATGAAAGACAAAACGCCGGACAAACGTAAGCACGTCCTGGTGATCGACGGGCATCCGGATAACAAAAGCCTGTGCACCTCCCTTGCGGGGTCCTATGTCAAAGGAGCCGGGAATTCCGGATACCGCTGTGCGTTCGTGCATCTCAGCGACCTTGATTTTGACCCGGTCCTTCACAAGGGCTATCGTGTCATCCAGGAACTTGAACCGGATCTCCTCATGCTTCAGGAAGAAATAATGAAGGCCGACCACGTTGTGATGGTTTATCCCGTCTGGTGGGCGACCTTTCCCGCATTGTTGAAAGGGATGATCGACCGGGTGTTTTTACCCGGCGTGATGTTCAGTTTTCACAAAAACGGTTTTTTATGGGAGAAGTATATGAAAGGGAAATCGGCACGGCTGATCGTGACCATGGACAGCCCTCCCTTTTATTACAGGTTTTTTGTACGGAAACCCGGTGATAATGCCTTAAAGAAGGGGGTGCTGAAATTTTCGGGATTCAGGCCGGTCAGGGTCACACATCTGGGTTCCGTGAAAGGTTCAGATCTGACCCGGCGGCGCAAGTGGCTGAAAAAATGCGAGCGCATGGGAATGAAAATGAAATGATTTTGAAATTGGCATGCAATAGCCTTATACTACACACAAAAGTATTAACCATTAACAGGGATGTTTTATGATCACAAGCAGGAAATGGAAAGAGGCGGAGCCCAAACCCAATCCGCATAAGGTGGATGCAAGGAACATCTACCATGATGAACACGCACTTATCGTTCACATGGTCTTGCAGCCCGGGGATTCCCTGCTGACGCACAAGACTCCCGTGGACGTGGTATTCTATGTCCTCGAGGGCAAAGGAACGGTGGAGATCGGGGATGAGACAAAGGAGGTCTCCCGGGACGACCTGATCGAAAGCCCCAGGAACATTCCTCACAGCTGGCACAACCCGGGGAAGAAGAAGCTGCGGGTCATGGTGATCAAGATACCGAGCCCCACGCGCCCCACAAAAATACTGTAGGCAGGAAATAATCCGGGAGGATCCCATGAAAGTGCTGAACGTTCTGAGAATGGTGACCTTTATCGTAACACTGTTGACCAGTGTGCCGCTTTTCGTGAATCACATCAAGGACATCGACCCGAAATACGCGCTCGTCACCGAGCTGCACGTATGGTTCGGCCTGGCCTTCTTTATTGTCGCTATTATCAGCATGATACTGAATAAAAAACGGGAAGCCCGGCAGTAAACCGCCCCGGAGGTCATGTTGCTGCACGGGAGGCGGCCGCGTTTGCCGCCACCGAAGCGCTTGACCATGCTATCTGCAGATTGTATCCCCCGGTAGCGGCGTCGAGATTCAGTATTTCCCCCGCAAAATACAAGCCCGGCAACACCTTGCTCTCCAGGGTGGAAGGGTTCACCTCTTTCAGATGAATGCCGCCGGAGGTGACGATAGCTTCCTCCCAGCTGCCGTGCCCTGTCACGGGGAAATGCAGGTTTTTCAGATGGTGCAGGAGCGTATCGCGCTCCTGCGCGTTCACCTGGTTGCAGTATTTGTCGGGGTCGGGCCCTGCAACGGTGCAAAGCGGCAGGACCATTTGCAGGGGAACAAGCGATCGCATCATGGTTTTCAGCTTTGCGTTCCCGTGTTTGTCCAGTTCCCGCTGGATCCGTGCCCTCAGGGTGTTTTCATCCAGGGCGGGCTTGCAGTCGACGCTGATCTCCGTCTTCAGGCCCTTGTGCAGTGCGGGGACGGCATCCCGGCTCAGTGCCAGGATGATCGGGCCCGAAAGCCCCTGCTCCGTGAACAGCAATTCCCCGAACCTGCTTTTTCGCTTTTTTCCTTTGACGTAGAGGGTGGCTTCCACATTTTTCAGTACCAGGTCCCGCATGGACCCGGCAACACCGCCTTCGGTGACAAGGGGGACGAGGGCAGGCATCGGCGGGATGACGCGGTGTCCCGCTTCGGAGGCCATCCGGTAGCCGTCTCCCGTACTCCCGGTAAGCGGATAGGAACGTCCGCCGGTGGCAAGGATGCAGCACCCGCAGGAAAAAACGCTTCCCGATTCCAGCATGACCCCGGTCAGCGCCCCGTTGCCGGCAAGCAGTTGTCTGACCCTTCGCCCGTATTTGATCGTGACGCCGCTGCCGGTGTTCCAGGAGACCAGGGCGTCCACAACATCCGTGGCCCTTCCGGAACGCGGGAAAATGCGCCTGCCGCGTTCTTCGATGGTAGGCACGCCGATATTCCGGAAGTGCCGGAGGGTATCCTTTACGAAGAAGCGGCTGAACATCGGCAGGCAGAATTTCGGCAGGGGGTTAATGTTCTCCAGATAGGCTTCAAGCGACGTATTGTTCGTCAGATTACAGCGCCCCTTGCCCGTGATCATTAATTTGCGCCCCGCTTTCGGATTTGCCTCCAGCAGCAGCACCGAGGCGCCCGTTTCC
>JAGYLW010000148.1 GCA_018400915.1 Fidelibacterota bacterium | reverse complement strand
CCTTATTCCGAGGAAGATCCCGTAAACCCGCTGAGTGTGTACGGCAAACACAAACTGGAAGCAGAGCAAATGGTCCGGGAGCAGTATTCCGACGCTCTGATCCTGCGGGTCACCAATGTCTACGGGGACGAGATCCGGGGGAAGAATTTTGTGGCCTTTCTGACCCGGACGGCGCAGAAGCATGAAGCAAAGACGCTCCGCCTGCCAAAAGACCAGTATGCAACGCCGGTCGACGCCCGGGATATCGCCCGTGCCGGGCTCCGCCTGATCCGGGATGACAGGCGGGGGCTTTACCATATTGCTCCGGATGAATACCTCAGCCGGGTAGAACTGGCGGAAAAAGTGTTAAAGTATTTTCCAAAAGCAAGGGTGAGGATCGAGGCGCTGCCGACTTCCAGCCTGGGCCAGGCGGCCCCGCGGCCCCTCCGGGGAGGGCTCAAAAACGATAAATTCAAGGGGGAATATCCCGGATTTGCCTTTTCGACGGTTGACAAGTATATGGAGGAACGCTATGGAATACAGGAATCTGACACCTGAACTGAAAACCAAACTGCAGCAGATCGCGAAAGTGCGCACAGAACGGAAGATCATTCCCGGGAAGGACTATATCCCGGCCTCCGGTAAGGTCATGTATGAAAAGGACCTTCTTGCCGGCGTGGATGCTGTGCTGGACGGCTGGCTGACGGGCGGGCGTTTCAACCGTGAATTCGAAGCAAGGCTCGCCGGCATGATGGGCAGCAGGCGGGCACTGACCGTCAATTCCGGCTCATCGGCCAATTTGCTGGCGGTAGCGACCCTGGCGTCGCCGCGACTGGGCGAACGCGCCCTGAAACCCGGTGACGAGATCATTACCGTTGCCTCCGGTTTTCCCACGACGGTCAACCCCATACTACAGTACCGCTGCGTTCCCGTTTTCGTGGATGTGCAGATCCCCAACTACAATATTGACACCGCGATGCTTGAGGAAGCGGTCTCTCCGAAGACAAAGGCCGTTATGCTGGCGCATACGCTGGGAAATCCCTTCGACCTTGACGCCGTCACGGCATTTGCCGAAAAGCACGGCCTCTGGATCATCGAGGACAACTGCGACGCCCTCGGCGCGGAATTCGGCGGCAAAAAGACCGGCAGCATCGGGCATCTCGGCACCTGCTCTTTCTATCCCGCCCACCATATCACCATGGGGGAGGGCGGCGCTCTGCTGATCAACGATCCCGGGCTGATCCGTGCGGCCGAAAGCCTGCGGGACTGGGGCAGGGACTGCTGGTGCGAGACCGGCCACGACAACACCTGCGGAAAGCGCTTCAGCGGGCAGCACGGCAAGCTTCCCTTCGGCTACGACCATAAGTACGTCTATTCGGAACGCGGATACAATTTCAAGATCACGGACATCCAGGCGGCCATCGGACTCAGCCAGCTGGACCGTTTGAACGACTTTATCGAAAAGCGCCGGAAGAATCACCGGTATCTGACAGCAAAACTTGACGCGCTGCCGGGCGGTCAGATCATCACCGACAACGTGCATTCCAAGGCCGACCCCGCCTGGTTCGGCTGTACGGTCACCCTGGACAGGGAATATTCCGGCATGCGCCATGAGCTTCTGCAATATATGGAGGCCAAAAATGTGGGTTCTCGGCTCCTCTTTGCCGGGAACATCCTCAAACAGCCGGGCTACCTCGATATCCCGCACCGCGTGGCCGGCAAGCTCCGCAATACGGACCGGGTCATGAACGACACCTTCTGGGTCGGTATCTGGCCGGGCCTCGAAAAGGAGCACCTGGACTACATTGCCGGAACGATGGCGGCGTTCTTTTCGGACCGGTAGACCGGGACCTTACGGCAACTGTTCCGCTGCCTGGCTTGCTTGTACATTTATTGTAAAAAATTACTTCAGAATGGCGTTTTCGATCGCATTCGCGACGGAGACGGCGTGCAGTCCCTGTCCGTCGTGAACATACGGTTTTCGTCCCGTTCTTACCGCCTGAACAAAACCATGCAGTTCCTCGGCCATGGCGTCGTTGGGTTCAAAGTGCTGAACGCTCTTGTCTCCCGGTACTTCAAGCCGGCGCTCCATGAAATTCGCCGTATAAGTGCCGGAATCGCAGCGGCAGATGAGTTCCCGGCGGCGGGAATCCTCCGCCCGGCTTGCAAAAAGCGTTGCGACGGAGCCGTTCCCGAATGTGAGGACAGCACGGGCGCGGTCGATCTTGTCACTGTGGATCATCTCCCCTTCGGCCCGGACGGACTTCAGAGGGTAGGGGATCAGCCGGGTCGCCAGCTCGATATCGTGGATCATCAGCTCCAGGATAATGGAAATATCGACGCCCACCCCCGCCAGGAAAGGTCCCTGCCGGTACGCTTCCAGCGTTTTGGGAACCTCGTGCATCTGCTCTTTGAGCGCCCGGAATACGGGGTTGAAATGCTCGATATGCCCGACCCCGATCAGCACCTGTTTTGCTTCGGCCAGTCCGGCAAGTTCGCGGGCCTGGTCCTCAAATTCGGCAAAGGGTTTCTCAACAAACACATGCTTGCCCGCCTGCAGGGCTGTCCGGGCGATGGCGTAGTGCGTAGAGCCCGGCGTCACGATATCCAGCACATCGATCCGTTCCAGCAAGTCCTCAAGGGGCAGGTACGGGATATTCCGTTCCGCCTGAATGCGTTCCTGCACCCGGGGGTCGGTGTCGTAAAAACCCACGACCTTCGCATCGTCAAAATGTATCCATTTGTCCAGATGCCGCGACCCGAAACGGCCGACACCCGCAATTCCCGCTTTTAAACGATCGTTTTTCATAACCCCCAATTATACATAAAAAAAGATCAAGCAAAAAGC
>JAGYLW010000147.1 GCA_018400915.1 Fidelibacterota bacterium | reverse complement strand
CGCTCCGCATCATGAAGGAATACCCGGAACATTGCCTGAGTTTCTTCATTGACGTTCCGGACATGAAAGCGCTGGAGGAGCGCCTGCGGAAGCGGGGAACGGAAGCGGAAGCCGTCATACGGAAACGCCTGTCCCGCATTCCGGAAGAGCGCAAAGAAAAAGAAAAGTTTGACCATGTGATAATAAATGATAAATTAGACCTTGCGGTCGAGACAATAGAAAAAATCATCATAAAGAAAGCAGAGGAACTCTCATGAAAAAAGACTTTCGTTTTAAAGGCAAGCGTCCCGACGATATATTTGAAGCCATTACCGCCATGGCGAACTATGCCCGTCAGGTCAATCAGAAACGGAATGAGGAATATCCCATCCAGAACATGGTGGACGCCGAGAGCGATGAAGATCTGTTTGCCGATGTCGATTTCAATTCCTTTGAAAAACCGGCCACCATTGCCATGAATGAGTACGAAAAAGGCAATATCGAATACGAATATGAGGAAGAGGAAGACATCATCGACGAACCGGAAACCGGGATGTAAACTATGTCCGTGCTCCGCGGAAAATCGATCCTGCTCGGGCTCAGCGGAGGGATCGCTGTCTATAAAAGCGCCTCCCTGCTGCGGCGCCTGATCCGGGACCATCAGTGCAATGTCAGGGTCGTCATGACCCGGTCGGCACAGCAATTCATGTCTCCCCTGATCTTCGAGACCTTCTCCGGCACAGAGGTCATCACCGACATGTTCCATGCCGAACGCGAGACCGTCGGCACGCGGCATATCGACCGGGTCCGCAGCGCCGACCTTTTCGCGGTGATCCCCGCGACGGCCAATATCCTCGGCAAGGTCTGTTCCGGCATTGCCGACGATGCGCTCAGCACCATGCTGATGGCGGCGGATCCGGAAAGGACCCTTCTGGCACCGGCGATGAACAAGCACATGTATCATCATCCCGCCGTTCAGGAGAATCTCCGCCGGCTCCGTGAAATGCGGTACCGGATTGTCGAACCGGAGACGGGCGAGCTGGCGACCGCCGTCGAAGGGCGGGGCGTGGGACGCCTTCCCGGCGAACATACGCTTCTGCACCATCTCGAAAAAGCCCTCTATGCACAACAGGCAAGTCCCCTCGCGGGCAAGCGCGTCCTGATCACCGGCGGCCCCACCCGGGAAGCGGTCGATGCGCTGCGTTTTATCTCCAACCCCTCCTCCGGGAAGATGGGAACGGCCCTTGCGGAATGCGCCGCCGCCATGGGCGCCGAGGTCACCTATGTCAGCGGACCCGTTGCCCTTCCCGACCCCGTCGACTGCAGAACGCTACACGCCGGCAGCGCCGCGGAAATGAAGGAAGCGGTGCTTTCGGCATATGAAGCGCAGGATATCGTGATCATGGCCGCCGCGGTGGAAGACATCCGGCCCCGTAAGGCGCAAAAGGGCAAGATCAAAAAAAGCGGGATCCCGGACCGGCTGGAGCTGGAAAGGTCCGAAGATATCCTGAAACTTCTGGGGGAAAGAAAAGAGGGCCGGGTCCTTGTCGGCTTCAGTGCGGAATTTGAGGACGAGATCGAACGTTCAGGGGCAAAGCTCAGGGAAAAGCATCTTGACTGGATCGTCGTGAACAATCCGGGAAAGACCGCGGCCGCCTTCGGAGGGGACAGCAACAAGGTCACCGTCCTCGGCGCGAAGGGGGAGAAAACCGAATTTCCCCTCCTTTCAAAAAAAGAAAGCGCCGAAAAGATCCTGCAGACCCTTTTCAACACAGGCGCCTGAACAATGCAGAAAACACTCCCCTTTATCGAATACATGATGGATGTTTACGGGAAGAAGGTCTATACCGGCGACCTCCGTTCCCCTTTGCATATTTTTTACGATGAGATCCGGAACTGCCGGAAATGCGCGCTCGCAGAAACCCGGAAGCACCTGGTCTTCGGCGCCGGCGATCCCGACGCGGACATCCTGTTCGTGGGCGAAGCGCCGGGGCAGCAGGAGGACCTGAAGGGCGTCCCCTTTGTGGGAAGAGCGGGAAAGCTGCTTGACCGGGTCCTCGGCGAGATCGGGATCTTCCGTGAAGATATTTTTATCGCCAACGTCCTGAAATGCCGTCCCCCGCAGAACCGCGATCCCCTGCCGGAGGAGATCGCCCGGTGTGAGCCCTACCTGCACCGCCAGATCGAGCTGATCAAACCCAAAGTGATCATCGCCCTGGGCCGCATTGCCGCCAACACCCTCCTGCGGGAATCCAATTCCCTGAAGAGCATGCGCGGCCGCACCTACCGCTATCATGAAACGGACCTGCGCGTCACCTACCACCCCGCCGCCATTCTGCGCAACATGAACATGTACGACTTGCTGAAGGGGGATCTGAAAGCGGCGAAGCGGATCGTGGAAGAAAGGTCCTGAATCCTCCGCAGCCGGACGCGGGAGTCTCCGTCCGAAAAAAAATACATCACGATTTTTCATTTTTCCCCAAGGATTAACGTTGAAAGTAAAACGCCTTCCGACCGCCCTGTGATGTTGCTTTTACCCCGCTCTCATGCATGAAAATATTAGGCAACTCCCGAGCCCCGGACGTATGTCCGGATCCTGTAATGCCCCTAAACCCGGATGTGTTTTTACACACAAAAAAATTGTTGTTTCATTCAATTGTATATCCTATATTTTAAGCAATGGAGTAAATAGAATTAGTCGAAAACAAACAAAAGGAGAAAACACATGAGAAAAGTGTTAGTCACTCTGTTGGCTGTGCTTTGCTTTTCTTCGTTCGCATTTGCATTAATTCCGAATGCCAATGCAATCCCGGACGAAGACAAGGCGGAGAAAGCGGTCAGCAACACAT
>JAGYLW010000146.1 GCA_018400915.1 Fidelibacterota bacterium | reverse complement strand
CCGTCCACAAGGAATTCCGCGTTTTGGGGCTCTGAAGGGGCCGTGCTGTCTTTCCAGCTCATCACCGGCCAGAGGGCGGGATCCCGGTAAAGGTCCCTTCTCAGGCTGTCGATCGTATTCTTGTGATTGTCGTAAAAATCACTGGCGGTGAAAAAGACACTGCCCCCGCAATGTTCCGTGGCGCGGTTCAGGCGGATCTGCCGGGGGATTTCCCCCCGCGGGAAATCGGAATTCCCCGCCCGGTACATGGCCTGTCCGGGGTAAAAATGTCTGTCATACCGCCCTGCCTGCTCCGCCCACCAGGGAATGAGTTTCCCATAGTCCTGTCCCCCGCCGAACGGCCAGTAGCACTGCGGCGTCAGATAATCCACGCTGCCGTCCTCCAGCCAGGCCAGCGGGTCACAGTAGAGCACATTGTAGGCATCCATGCCGGAAATGCCCGGGGGAATATTCGGACGGTAAATACCGAACGGGCTGATGCCCCATTTTACCCACGGCTTTACGGCGTTGATACTGTCCATGACCGACCGGACCAGCAGGTTGATGTTGTCCCTGCGCCAGTCGTGAATGTCGCCGATGCCCCGGGAATGGTCCGAATAGGTGGATGCGTCCTCATTGTCCACTCCGCTGTAGGGATAGAAATAATCGTCCATGTGCAGGCCGTCCACATCATAGCGAATGACGATATCCATCAGCACACCCGTGATATAATCCCGCACCTGCGGCAGGCCGGGATCCAGGATATGCACATCTGAAAATTCGAGTATCCATTCGGGATGCGTGCGGGTAATGTGGTCATCGGAAATATACTGAGCGTTCGTTCCGGCCTCTTGCGGGCTGACGACCGCCCGGTAGGGATTGACCCAGGCGTGCAGTTCCATGCCCAGTGCATGTGCTTCCCGGACCGCGAATGCCAGGGGGTCCCAGTCGGCGGACGGCCCCTCTCCCTGCGTGCCGCTGAACCAGTAGGACCAGGGTTCGTAGGGCGAATCGTACATGGCGTCGCAGGCGCAGCGCACCTGGAACAGCACCGCATTGCAGCCGCTGTCCTTTAATTTTACCAGATAGGCTTTCAGGTCGTTCTGTTTCTTTGCGTCACTGTCCTTGAGGGATTTCGGCCAGTCGATATTTACCACGGTGGAGAGCCAGACTGCACGGAATTCCCGTTTCGGGCTTGTTTCCAGAGCAAAAACACTGCCGATACACATAGCGGCGATCATGACAAGCTGCAGAATTCTTTTCATACTGTACCTTTTTTTCGGAGTACCGGTTTTTTAACGGCTGAAAGACCAGACCGGTGACCAGACATCGTTATTGTCCGCCTTGACCCGCCAGAAATATTCCAGGCCCTTTTGCAGTTTCTTTCTCAGTGTTTCAGAGCTGAGCAGGCGCTCCTGATAGACAATGCATTCGAAATCCTCGTCCGTGGCAACCTGGATATGGTAATATTCCGCTCCTGCGAAGGGTTCCCATGCAAATTTCACCCGTCCCCAGGTGTCTTTTCCGCCATCGACGGGCCTCACCGGTATGACAAAATCATAGACGGCTTCAGCGATGCGGCTTTCCCGCTTGTAGGGGTCCAGGGACGTCACGGCATAAAACCATTGTTCCGGGGTCCTGTCCGTAAAGGTCCCGCCGGAATCCCGGGTGACCGTCAGGATGCTTTCCGGCCTTCCCAGGGCTTTCTGCGTTTTTGCCCGGTAAACGACATATCCCCAGGCGTCGCTTACGGGCTCCCAGCTAAGCCGCACCTTCCCGTCGCTGCGGGCCGCAAAAAGGACCGGCGCGGGCAGCGGCCGGCCTTCCCTGTGCGGGAGCACGGGCCATAATGCAGGATACCGGTACAGTCTCTGACGCATCGAATCAATGGTGTTTTTCGGATTGCTGTAAAAATTGTTCGCCGTAAAGTACACACTCCCCTGGCATCCGTCCGTTTCACGGTTCAGGCGGATCTGCCGGGGTATTTCGCCCTGCGGAAAACGTTCGGAGGCCGCCCGGAAAAGTGCCTGGCCGGGATAAAAATGGCGTTGGTGTTTTTTTGCCAGCGCGGACCACCAGGGGATCAGCTTGCCGTAGTCCTGCCCTCCGCCGAAAGGCCAGTAGCACTGCGGGGTGATGTAGTCCACCGTTCCGTCTTCAAGCCAGGCAATGGGATCGCAATAAAGCACGGACCAGGCATCAAAGCCTTCAATGCCTTCCGGCACATCCGGGCGGTAGATCCCGAAGGGACTGATGCCCCATTTTACCCAGGGCTTTACCTTATTGATACTGTCCGCCACCGCAGCGACCAGCAAATTAATATTGTCCCTGCGCCAGTCACCGATGCTGTCGATGCCGCGGCCCTCTTCCGCGAAGGTCAGGGAGTCTTCATTCCGGATCCCGCTGTAGGGATAGAAATAATCGTCCATATGCAGGCCGTCGATATCATAACGGTTCACAATGTCCATAAAGACCTTCGTGATGTATTCCCGCACCCCGGCTTTCCCGGGATCAAGGATGTGGACATCCCGGAAAGGCAATATCCATTCCGGCTTTTGTTTCGAGATATGCGATGCACAGAGATAGCCGGCGCTGTCTTCCAGGGCGGGGTCCTTGACGGCGCGGTACGGGTTCACCCAGGCGTGCAGCTCCATCCCCCTTTTGTGCGCCTCCCTGACGGCGAATGCCAGCGGGTCCCAGAGCGAATCTTGTAGGGGGCCATGGCCGTCTCCTGTGCTGCGATCGCCCTAAATTGCGCGACCTGCAATCATCCTAGCCGCGTCCAGCCATTGCGTCAAGCGCAATCGTAAGCGAAAGGCAAAAAAAAGCGTGTAAAAAGCGTGAAAATGTGTTG
>JAGYLW010000145.1 GCA_018400915.1 Fidelibacterota bacterium | reverse complement strand
CAAATCAGACATCAGGCAGTATGCCCCCAAAGATCGACGGGCATTATTATATCTATTACAGCGCATCCCTCGAAAGCGCGGAGCTGGCGCTTGAGAAGGGTGTTGATACGACTGCTGTCACCATGCCTTACGAATATGACGGTCCGGGTGAATTCTATGTGAAGACCAATGGTACGATCACTTCAATCGGATCAAATAATACGGAATCCGTCACCATAAATGGTGAGAACTATACCAATTCATGGTCAAGTACCATGCCGGACCGAATAGACGGCTACTATTACATTTATTACCGTGCATCCGTGGACTGGGCGCATCTGGAAATAGACGGGGACAATACGCCGTTTGCGGAGGCCGATACGATTAATATTACAATGCCGTACCGTTACGACGGTGTCGGGAAACATTGTTTTGCGACATCGGGGACTATTACGGAAATCCTTTCGAGTTCCACCGATTCCGTTTCCATCAACGGCGTGGATTATACCAATATTTCCTCATCCGTTATGCCGCCCAGGATCGGGGGAAATTATTATATTTATTACGAAGCCACAAAGACCTGGGCCTATCTGGAGGTCGACGGGGATAGCATCCCGGTCGTAGAGAACGATACGACCAGGATCGATGTCATGCCTTTTGAATACACAGGTCAGGGGAAGCATTATTTCTGGACCGACGGAACGATCACATCCATTCAGTCCAACGGCACGGACAGCGTATTCATTAATGGAATGGATATCACAAATATTTACACGGAGAGTGTTCCGGACCGTATCAACGGACGTTATTATATTCATTATAATTCATCCAACACGTATGCCGCTCTGACCGTCGAAGGAGATACCACCCCCGTTGCTCCGCCGGATACCACCGAGATCACACTGCCCTTTACATATGCCGGCCCTGATGAACGCTATTTTGCCATTTCGGACAATGTGACCTTTATGAACTCCTGGGGTATGGATGTGCTGACCGTCAACAATGAGGATTTTACCAACGCCACGAACGTAACGGAGAGCATGCTTCCCCCGCGGGTCAACGGCTATTATTACGTATATTACCGTTCAAACAAGTCCTGGGCCGAGTTCAGTGTGACCGGCAGTGTGAAATTGTATGTGGATGCAAATCCCGCAGACGGGGAATGGGCAGACAAGGACTACTACACCGGTCTTAGCGAAGCCATTTCCGATGCCGTCAGCGGGCAGGAGATCTGGGTGGCGCAGGGGACATACCATCCCGGAGACCTGCGTGAGGACAGTTTTACGCTCAAGCCGGGGGTGAAGATCTACGGCGGCTTCAAAGGCGGCGAGACCACCCTGGGTCAGCGCAATGTCTGGGGAAATCCCGCTGTCCTTAGCGGGGATATCGGCGTCAACGGGGACATCAGCGACAACAGCTATCATGTTGTTACCGCCAATGCTTCCATGACAAGTGAAAATACCCTTTTAAACGGATTTGTGATCCGCGGCGGCTATGCCGACAACGGCAGCGGCGGCGCAGGCTTACTGCTCAGCGGTGGTGCATCCCCCATGATCTCACAGTGCGTGTTTTCGGATAACGCCGGCACCGGCGACGGGGGAGCGGTCGCTCTGAACGGAAATGATACCGAACCGGTCTTTACCTATTGTCTTTTTCATGACAACAGCGCATCGAACGGTGCGGCTGTGTATATTTCACCGCTTGCGGGTAATCCGCGCACGGTGAATATCCAGAACTGTACCTTTGCGGAGAATACGGCCACAGCGGCCGGCGCTGCGGTATATGCCGGAGAAGATGCGACGGTGATAACCGACAGCACGGTGTTCTGGAACAATACCGCGTCGGGCTCTCTGCAGTCGATCGCCCTGCAGGGCGGTGAGGCCGTTACACGGTATTCGGGAGCCGATGATGCGGCACTTCCCGGTACGGCCGAAAATATTCTCTATTACACCGCCTCCTCCGGAAGCGGGCCTTTTACGGACCTGGTCAGCTATATTGTGGATTCCGAATACGGACAGATGGTTGAATACGGATACCGGAACGGGATATTCATCGCCATCCTGAATATCAGGGTCTTACTGGAAGGCGGACTGTAACACAGGCATGTAAAACTCTCTCTCTCATTGCAGGAGCCCGTCATCATGACGGGCTTTTGTGTTTTGGCGAATGAAGATTATTGTAAGATGAAAGCGGCTCGAATTTGGCCGGCCTTTCCGTGAAAGGGAGAAGCTGAAACATATCGGTTTATGTATAGAGCAAGATAATATAAACAAAATCTTAATAAAAGATTAACATTTACTTGACATGAGGTTGAATATTTTATATAATCCCTCTGACGATTGAGAGATGAGAAATGAGAGATGAGAGAGATCTACAAAGGCCAAAGATGAAACGAAGCATTTACCTGTCGATAATATTAATATTTTCCGTTATTACAAGCAGTCTTTATGGCGGGATCTTTTATGAAGGCAACGAATATACCGAAACCACAATGCCCTATTCTGAGAAAATTGGGAAATCGGAATATTTTATAGTGGTATCCGGTACGATTTCATCTTTTAGCAGCAGTAAACCGGATATTTTTGAGATAAACAGTACCGACATGACAAGCACGTCAATACTTCCGCAACCCGTTGACGGAAAAAAATATTTTATTCATTTTATAGGACAGACTCCCAATGCCACTTTATCTGTTGATGGTATAAACGACTGGAGTACGGAAACCCCGGTCGATACAATTGAGATCGCGATTCCCTTTACACACAGTGGCGCCGATACAGTTTATTTTACCACCACGCAGGAGATCGCTTCCCTGGAGTCCTCCGATATGGATTCCCTTGCGGTCAATGGCGTCGA
>JAGYLW010000144.1 GCA_018400915.1 Fidelibacterota bacterium | reverse complement strand
CCGCAAGCCGGACCTTCCCGCTTTCGACCATTTCCCACAGCGGTGTGCCGGGTTCGCAGCTCAGGTTATAGGCGGACAGATGTTCCGGTTCAAAAGCCAGCAGGGTGTCCAGGCTTTCCTCCAGGGCCGGGAGGCGCTGGCCGGGAAGGGCGTAGATCAGGTCCGCACTGAGATTCGAAAAGATACCCCTGGCCGCTTCCAGGCAGCGCAGGGCGGTATCCCGGTCGTGCAGGCGCCCCAGCATCTTCAGTTCGTCGTCGCGCAGGGACTGCACGCCGACGGAGAGGCGGTTGAAACCGGTGCCGGCGAGCGGACGGAGGCTGTCTTTATCATGTGCGAATTCGGGGTTGATCTCGATCGTGATCTCGGCGTCCTCCGCGATGCGGAAGGAGCTTACGATACGGTCGAAGACCTTTTCAAGGTCGCCGGGCGAAAGCAGGTTCGGGGTCCCTCCGCCGAAGTAGATGCTGCGCAGCTCGTAGCGGCCGGAGTACCTTTCCGCATGAAAGCTCACGGCGCGCTTCAGGGCGTCCAGGTACCGGCCGGTAATGTCCTGTCCGGGGACGAGACTGTAAAAATCACAGTAATGACATTTTTTCCGGCAGAAAGGAATATGGATATAAAGATAAAGTGCCTTCATGGTATAAAAAAGATCCCCGTTCACGGGAACGGGGATGAGGTCCGTTATTGCATCAGTTGCTCATGACATGCCCGCCGCCCATGCGGAGGACCTTTTCCCCGGGGTCCTTGATGCCCTTTGTGGCATTGCGGCTGTCGATGATCAGGTTTGCATGGTCGACGACGAACTGATAGTCCACATTCTTGTGCGCGGTGGCGATCACCACGGCATCCATCGTTTCCAGGAGTTCCTGTGTGAGCGGCACGGATTCCACATAGTCGCCGTTCCAGGCGAGCTTCGGGCAGTAGGCGTCGTGGTAGCAGACGTTCGCGCCGCGCTGCTCCAGCAGCTTGAAAATGTCAAAGGAGGGGGACTCCCGGAGGTCGTCGATATCGTTCTTGTAGGCCATGCCCATGATAAGGATGTTGGAGTGGTTCAGGGCCTTGCTGTGCATGTTCATGCCTTCCATGAGGGTGCGCACGACATATTCGGGCATGGAGGTGTTGATCTCGGCGGCCAGGTCGATAAATTTCGTCTTGAAGTTCAGCGTTTTCATTTTCCAGCTCAGGTAGTGCGGGTCGATGGGGATGCAGTGTCCGCCGAGGCCGGGCCCGGGATAGAATTTCATGAAGCCGAAGGGCTTTGTCCCCGCCGCGTCGATCACTTCCCAGACATCCACGCCCAGGCGGTCGCACATGACCGCAAGCTCATTGACCAGCCCGATGTTGATCATGCGGAAGGTGTTTTCCAGCAGTTTCGCCAGTTCCGCGGCTTCCGAGGAGCTGACCGCCACGATCTTGTCGAAGATCTGTTCATAGACGGCGGCGGCGTATTCGGTGCATTCGGAAGTGATGCCCCCCAGGACCTTCGGGGTGTTCTTGGTAAGGTACACCGGGTTGCCCGGGTCCACACGTTCCGGGGAGAAGGCCAGATAGAAATCCTTTCCGCATTTCAATCCCGAGGCTTCGAGCAGCGGCAGCATATATTCGCGGGTGGTCCCCGGGTAGGTCGTGGATTCGAGGATCAGCACGAGGTCCTTGTGCATGTGCTGCCCGATCTCCTCCAGCGCCGAGGTGATAAAGGACATGTCGGGGTCCTTCAGCTTGTTCAGGGGCGTGGGGACGCAGATGCTGACCACATCCATGTCGCTGATCACCGAGAAATCCATCGTGGCGTGAAGCAGTCCCTTTTCCACCGCTTTCTTCAGTTCGCCGGGATCCACATCACCGATATAGTTCTCACCGTTGTTGACCTTGTCGATCTTTTCGGGGTCGATCTCCACGCCGGTGACGGGAATGCCCACCTTCGCCACCTCCACGGCCAGCGGCAGGCCCACGTATCCCAGCCCGATCACGCAGAATTTTACATCTTTCGTTTTCAACTTATCGAGAAAGCGCATTGCAGCTCCTTGTCTTTTTCACAGAAATAATGGCAATTATATAAAAACTCCGTATGTATTCCAATACTAAAATGCATATTCGGATAACACGTCCTTTAACAGAGGCAGCCTCTCATCCTTGGGGGAAAGCAGGGGGTGGCGGAAGTATTTTTCCAGCCCCAGCGTTTCGTCGTTCCAGCGGATCCCCGCCTGATACCCGGGGGCATAGGCCTTCGAGACCTTGTAGCTGATGCAGGCATATTCCGAGAGGACGTAGTATCCGTGCGCAAAACCCGCCGGAATGTAGAGCTGGTCGTTGTCGTCCGCGGAAAGTTCCAGGATCAGCGTTTGCAGGTAGCTGTCCGCGTTGTTCCGCAGATCGAGGACAACGTCGAGGATCTCCCCGCTGATCAGGGTGATCAGCTTGTCCTGCGCATAGGGCGGAAGCTGGAAATGCATTCCCCGGAATACGTTGCCGTTCGAGTGGACGAGATTATCCTGCACGAAGTCCGCCGTCACTCCGGCCTTTTCATAACGTTCCCGGCGGTACGTTTCCATGAACCGGCCGCGGAGGTCCGGATAGGCTTCCGGGCGGAGATGGATAATGTCGGGGATGCTGGTACGCAGTATTTTCATGATCTTTTTACCCGTAACACTTTGTGCGTCCGGTGCAGACGAAGGTGAAGCCCTTTTCCTTCATGTCGCGGGGATGGTAGATATTCCGGGTGTCGACGAAGACCGGCGACTTCATCAGGGATTTCACCCGTTTGAGGTCCAGGCTGCGGAATTCGTTCCATTCCGTCATCAGGACGACGGCGTCGGCGCCCTCGACGGCCTCGTACACATCGCTTTTATAGTCGAGGTCCGGGAAATCGCGCCGGAAGTCATCGCTTGCGACCG
>JAGYLW010000143.1 GCA_018400915.1 Fidelibacterota bacterium | reverse complement strand
AGTAAAGGAGGTCACGTGGATTTCAAGGAAATATATTTCTCGGCACTTCTCTCCATCCGGCAGAACAAACTGCGTTCATTCCTGACGCTCCTGGGAGTGGTCATCGGGATCTTCGCCATTATCGGCGTGATGACCGCGATCAACATCCTCCAGCGGACCGTGGAGGACAACATGGGCGGACTGGGGGCCAGCACGTTTCAGGTCCAGAAATATCCCAACATGAATATCGGGAACACCCGCTGGAAATACCATAACCGCAAAAACCTGGATTACCGGGATTTTAAAAGACTTCTGCCGAAACTGGATGTGGTGGACTATGCCACGGCGGAGGACTGGAACTACGGCAAGCAGGTTGTGTATAGGGACAAGGAAACGAAAAACAATATTGTCATGGCGGGGATCACCCACAACTGGGAATTCACCAATAACCTGAACATCGAGCGCGGCCGCATGATCACGCAGACGGACGAAAAAAGCGCCGCGCATGTCATGGTGATCGGCTACGATCTGGTGGACCTGCTCTTCGCCAATATCGATCCCATTGGCAAGGACGTGAAGGTAGACGGGATCAAATACCGCGTGATCGGCATCGCCGAGCGCAAAGGCCAGCGTTTCGGACAGTCCCAGGACAACCGCGTATACATCCCCCTCACCACCTATTTCAAATACTACGGCCAGGCCAGCTTTACCAGTCTGAACTACTGCTTCACCGTGGTCGATCCCGACCAGTTCGATGCCGGCATGCAGGAGGTGACCCATGAACTGCGCCTGATCCGGGGCGTGGAAATCGGCGAGGAGAACGATTTCGAGGTCTGGACCAACGCCTCGCTCATCGACAATTTCAATCAGATGACCGCCGCCATCAAGATCGCCGCGGTGATCATCGCCTCGATCGCCCTGCTGGCCTCCGGGATCGGGATCATGAACATCATGCTCGTGACCGTGTCGGAACGCACCCGGGAGATCGGGATCCGCAAAAGCATCGGCGCCAAACGCCGCGATATCCTGTATCAGTTCATGCTGGAAGCGCTCATCCTCACCGAAATGGGCGGTATTATCGGCATTATCCTGGGTATCATCGCCGGGAATGTGATCGCCGTGCTGATGAAGACTTCGGTGATGTTCCCCTGGGACTGGGCGGTGATCGGACTGGCGGTATGTTCCGCCATTTCACTGGTCTTCGGCTCCTACCCGGCCTACAAGGCCGCGAGTCTGGACCCGATCAAGGCCCTGCATTACGAATAGGGCCTTTGGGGGACCCCGAATAAAAAAAGCAGTGCGAAGGCACTGCTTTTTTCTATGGATCTGTTTTTTTACATGGGTCCCCGCGGGCGGATCATGCACCTTCTCCGCCTTCTGCGGGCTTTGCTTTACGAAGGAATGCGAATGCGCCCGGGTTCCCGGGAAGTGCGATACGGACGTTTTCCGCGCCGCCGTGCGCCGCATCCTTTTTCCTTCCTTCCATGTCCAGGATCTCCGGAACCGTCAGCGGGATATCCCGCTCCGGAGTGATCAGAATCAGCCGGTCCCCCGGCATAAAGCGGTTCTTGACCCTGATCAAGGCGAGAGAGGATGCGGGATCAAAATCACGTACCACGCCAACGACCGGAGCACCGGTCCCGGCAGAATACCCGTCCCCAAAATTCTCCCCGTGCTGCCGGGGGTTCCGTGTGTAGAAACCGGTGGTGTAGGTGCGGTTGCTCAGGCGCATGAGATCGCGCAGGTTCGCCGGGTCGAAGGGCCGCCCGGCCCGATGATCGTCCAGGGCGCGCCGGTAGGCCCGCGCAGTCACGGCGGCGTAGTACGCCGACTTGGTGCGGCCCTCGATCTTCAGACTGACCACCCCGCTGTCCAGGAGCCGGGGGATCAGTTCCACGGCGCAGAGGTCCCTGGAATTCATCAGGTAGGTGCCGTGCTCATCCTCACCGACGGGAAACGCCTCGTCCGCACGGTGGGATTCCCTGACATAGAAACCTTCGGGCGGCGGCGTGCCGTATGCATAGGGCCGTTGTTCGCGTTCCACGTCCAGCAGGGAACCCCGGTCGTAGGCAAGCTTGTATTCCCAGCGGCAGCTGTTGGTGCAGGTGCCCTGATTGGCATCCCGGGAATGGAGGTAATTCGAGATCAGGCAGCGGCCTGAATAGGCAATGCAGATCGCGCCGTGAACAAAGGCTTCCAGCTCGATATCCGGTACCTTTTCATGCATTTCGGCGATCTCCTCGAGCCGGAGTTCGCGGCTCAGGATAATGCGGCGCACGCCCAGATCGCGCCAGAAAGCCACGCTTGCCCAGTTCACCGTGTTCGCCTGGGTGGAAAGATGTACCGGCATGTCCGGATAGCGCCTGCGCGCCAGCCCGATCATTCCCGGATCCGCCATGATCAGCGCATCCGGCCCCAAAGGGACCACCGTGTCCAGCTCCCGCAGGAAGGGATCCACTTTCATGTTATGAGGATAGATATTCAACGTGAGATATATCTTTTTCCCGAGCCGGTGGGTATAGTCGATGGCGGAAGCGATATTCTCCGGCGTAAATCCCGTTTCACGGGTACGCAGCGAAAATTTGGGGATGCCGGCGTACACGGCATCGGCACCGAACGCCAGCGCCGCCTTCAGTTTCTCCATATCCCCGGCGGGGGACAGTATTTCGGGTGTTAAGCTCATCGTTAAAGGTTAGAGAAAAAAGCCGTGAAAACCAAGAAGAGATCATCACCACGGATTATACGGATACCTTGCAGCCCTGAGTTTGTCGAAGGGCGGAAGTCGTTGAGTTGTTAATTCGTTAATCTGTTAATTTGTTGTTGAGTTGTCGAGACGAAGAGACAAAATGTATATCGTCATCCTGTCCGTCAGCTGACGGATCGGGATCCCCAACATCTGACGATTGAATATTGTTTAGCGTTTAGAGAGCATGAAACCTTGCAGCCCTGATCCGTC
>JAGYLW010000142.1 GCA_018400915.1 Fidelibacterota bacterium | reverse complement strand
AGTAAAGGATCACGGAGTGTTTCCGGCAGGATATTCCATGCGAATACGAGTGACCCTGCCGCAGCAAGAAGAATACCGCTCGCCGTGAAGATCTTTTTAAAATGAAGATCATGACCGTCACGGTACAACTGGATGGTGATGTAGAACAGCGACGCGATAAAGAGCAGGGCGAACATGACAAGGGCAAAAGACCGTATCTGTTCCGTTTCCAGATTCAGAACCTCGATATACAGGGCCCAGTTCCCCGCATTGAGGATCCCGCCCATAGAAAGTCCGAACAGGAAGATCCCGATCACCGTCAGAGAGCCCATCCCCACCGATACCATAATGGGCAGGGCAATGGTCGCCACCATGATAATGGCGCCGAGGCCGCCAAGTGAGGTAAAGAGCAGCGCGATCAACAGCAGGATCACGACCGCGATCATCCAGGGATTGTCCCCCGACAGTTCTGCCCCTTTTTTGATCAGATTTTCCGCCACCTTCGTTTTTTGCATCAATACGCTGAGTATGCTTCCGAAAATAGCGATGGTATAAGCCTGATGGAGACGTAATACCCCTTGCCCCACAACAAGATGCAGTGTATTGCCGAAAGAGACCCCGCCGGTCAGTGCGATCAGAAAGGCCATCAGCGGCAGTGCGAGCAGTGCAGGGATTTTCCGGGTGAACATGGCCGCCGCCATCACAAAAAAGATAAGAATGAATAGGATCAGCTGTACGGTTTCCATAGTACCTTTACATTAAGGGTCCGCAGGGACCATGAAAGTATAATTTATTGAAAAGACCCGGCAGGAACAAGTCCTGCCGGATCTTTCTGCATAGATGAGAAGCGTCGCTACTTCACATATGTCATCTTCTTGATCTCAACGTTTTCACCGGCCTGTAGCTTGTATATGTACAATCCCGTGGCAAGGGCATTGCCCCTGCTGTCGATCCCGTTCCACACCACGCGGTTATAGCCGGCGCGCAGCTGTTCGTTCACCAGCGTCCGGACCTTCCGTCCCGTGATATCATAGATCGAGAGATCCACCATGGCGTCTTCAGGAAGATCGAAACGGATCGTGGTCACAGGATTGAACGGATTCGGATAGTTCTGGTACAACCTGAAATTTTCGGGAAGCGCGGACGCGACAGCCGTGGTGTCACGTTCCGGTATGACCGGATCGCTTTCGATCTTTTCTAAGCTGTATGCAGAAACACCATTGTTCGTGATCAGTTCAATCAGCGCATTGTCGAAGGGATTGTAAACCGCGAGGCCGGTAGCATTGAGGTTGGCGTTCGTACTGTAATTGTCCGTCGGTGCCTCAATAATATCCAGGCTTGAACACAGGTTATCCCCGGGATCACCCAGGAGTTCGACCACCTGCGTACCCGAGCTCCATCCGTTGGTAATGCCGGCAAATCGCCGCATACCGTCTGATACTTCCACTTCAAAGTAATTGATCGCGGTTCCCGAAGGAATGCGTCCCGTATCAAAGGTATGCAGTACGGTCCCGTCATCACTGATGTACTGCGGTGCAGAGCCTGTTCCGTTGATGAAAAAGTAGCTGCCGTCCCCAACGGGGGCGATCCCGCGCGATGCCGCACCGGCCGCGACCGCGATACTGTCCGTCAGAGAGAAATTCTCACCGTCCGTGGTGGAGAACACATAAATATTGGGTGCTCCCGTTCCGGAGACAAAAACGCGGGTTGATGTGCCTTCGCCGCATGCTGCCAGAGCATCTCCGACACGCACCGGGATCCCGTCACCGCCGTAGGCCAGATTCATATCCGCATCCTCGTCCGCGTTCCGGAAGAGATTGAATGTGGAACCCGACGAAAGGTTGCAGGAGAACACCTGTCCGTCCTGCGTTGCCGCAACGGCATTGATCTTGATGTAACCCGCGCTCGGAAGGGGCTCAAGGAGAGAAAGGTCCTTGATAAAAGCACCGTTCTCTGCGTCAACGGCTTTCAGATGATCTCCGTAGCCGCCGGGATGCGTAACAAAATACAGATGGTTGGTCCGGGTGCTGTACGCCATGGTCCGCGGCGCATTCGCCGTCTCGCCCATCCAGTCCGTATCCGCGGTCACGCGCCAGTTCAGCGGCCAGATCAGCTCTCCGTTCCCGCAAAGGTCTGCAGTGACGATACCGGCATTTGTATAGACGGAAAGCACTGCATTGTCCGCGGTCTCATCCTTCGGCATGTAACTTACCCATACCTGCGCCGAATCGCCGGGAGCTACCTGTTGGGTATCCATAACGGCAATAAAGTCAGCATGGTTAACAACGAGGCTGTCGACCAGCAATGTCTCTCCGGTCAGCGGAGCGGCATTCGCCAGTTTTGCCGAGAGCGTTTTCCCTGCATTGATACCTACGGTGGCAAAATCCAGGGATGCAGGTGCAATTTCCGGCTCCGCGGGCGGAGCTTTCACGGATATATGATCGATATAGGAACTCCCGGATGTCACATTTTCAGTGACGAATTTCACCGCATAGACACCGTCCGCATAAATATCGGCCGTATGTTTGTGCCAGTCAAAATCACCCGGTGCGCTCAGCGCAAACAGTGTGTCGGCAATATCACCCAGTTCATTGACAAGCACCACATTGAAGTCCCAGACATCTGAGCCGCCGGTGTGTTCGGAAAGGTGGAAGGTAAGCTGTTGCGGATCTTCGATATAGGGGGTCATGACCATACCTGCGGAATCAAGATTGGCGAGGCCCAGGTATTTACCGTTGCCTTCGAGCGCATAGTCATCATCGGCAAGACGGATATTCTCGAAATCCCATTCCGGATCAAGTTCTGTCCAGGATTCGAAATTCTCGTCCAGCTCGCTCAGGATCGGTGAATAGATCGTGAGATCCTCATAGAAAGTACCGATGATCTGATATCCGTCATCCGGGGGGCTTGAAAAGGTGAACTGCGATGCGACGCCCACAAGGTCGAATTCCCACGAGGGAGCCGGCATGCCGTCGAGGTCGGAATCCGCATCGATGCGGAAGGTCACGGTATCCGTACCGTCGGGGACACAGGTCACCG
>JAGYLW010000141.1 GCA_018400915.1 Fidelibacterota bacterium | reverse complement strand
AGTTCGACCGCCCCATGAGCGAAAGCGAGCTTGCGGAGTTCAAGCCGATGCTGCTGAAATGCGCCGTGAAACAGCCCGTTCAGCAGGTTGTGGGTTCCTGCGAATTCTACGGCCTCCGCTTCACGGTCAACGACAAGGTCCTGATCCCCCGGCCCGAGACGGAGCGGCTGGTGGAAACGGCCGTTGAACGGGCGCCGGAACGGATCAGGGCGAAAGCCGAACGGGAGAAAACCGCGGAAGGGGAGGGGGAGGCCCGGACAGCGGAACACCGGGAGAAGAGCGGGGACGCGGGAGCAGCGGAGGAAGCGGAAAAAGCGGCCTTCACAACGCCTACGGATATCCGCATCCTGGATATCGGTTCCGGGTCCGGCTGCATCGCCGTGGCCCTCGCCATGCACATCCCGCAGTCACGGATCGTTGCCGTGGAATCTTCCGCGGACGCCGTGAGGGTCCTGCAGAGGAACGTGCGATTTTATAACCTTGACAACCGTATCCGGATACTGCACGAAGATATTCGCAAATACCGGCCGGAAGCACCCTTCGACATGATCGTCAGCAACCCCCCCTACATTTCCGGAGAGGAAATGAAAACGCTGGACAAGACCGTATCGCATTATGAACCCTACATGGCCCTGTCGGACGACGGGGACGGAATGGAATACTACCGCTATTTCGCCGGAACCTTTCCGGAATGGCTGGTGGACGGCGGTCTGGCGCTGCTGGAATACGGCGGGAACACCCAGACCGCTGCGCTCCGGGACCTCTTCTCCGGCTTTGAGCAGGAGATCGTCAGGGACTATCAGCAGGACGACAGGGTCATTCTGCTGAGGCACCGTACAGAGGACAAGTCACACGGAGCATAGGCCGGGAACCGTACCGTTGTGGTATGAAACGGAAAAGACCAGGTAACGTAAAGCGAAGACATGGAAGACATACAGGACATCATCGATCCGTTCGGAAATGAATACTGGATGAAAGCGGCGTACCGTGAAGCGGAGAAAGCGCTCGCAAAGAACGAGGTTCCTGTCGGTGCCGTGATCGTCCGGGACAGGAAGATCATTGCCCGCGGTCATAACATGGTGGAGACGTTGAAAGATCCCACCGCCCACGCCGAGATGATCGCCATCACCGCGGCCTGTGAGACCCTGGGGGATAAGCGCCTTCATGACTGCACCCTGTACGTCACCCTGGAGCCCTGTCCCATGTGCGCCGGCGCGATGGTCCTGGCGAAGCTGGACACCTGCGTGTACGCCGCCGCCGATCCCAGGGCCGGCGCCTGCGATTCCCTGTATCATCTCTGCGAGGATCCCCGCCTCAATCACCGTGTCAGGATCATCGGTTCTGTCATGGAGACGGAATGCAGCGCCCTGCTGCAGCAGTTTTTTCAGGGGAAAAGAGAAAAGAAGCGAAGAAGCGAATAAGCGAATAAGCGAATAAGCGAATAAGCAAAGAAGCAAAGAAGCAAATAAGCAAAGAAGCGGAGAAGCGGGGAAGCGGGGAAGCGGGGAGGTGCTATTTTCCGTTCCAGGAAATGCCCAGGGCGGTCATGGTGCTGAAATTGGCATAGTGGTACAGGCCGAGTGAGAAGGTGATGCTGTTCAGGCGGTACTGCGCCCCGAGGGACATGCCGCGGAGAATGCTGTCCAGACCGAAGGAATGGGTCTGCATGTTCAGTCTCGCCAGGTCGATCCCGGTCATCAGCCGCAGGTCTTCCGTTGCCCGGATGTACGCTCCCAGGGTGATTTTTTCCGCAACATAACGTGCGGCCGTACCAAAGTCGAAGGGCTCGTCCTCACTGCGCGGGAATGCGGCGGGAGTTCCGTCGCCGTCGTAGCCGCGAAGATCCAGGTTCAGGCGTACCGGAAGGTATTCGAGTTCATGCGAAAAGGAAGCCCGCCAGCGATGCTCCAGCCCGTCCGTCACCCCGCTGAACGCCAGCATATTTTCACGTTCCCCGAAAGCATAGGTGAAACCGTAACGCAGGAATCCTGCATGTTCCCGGGATGCCTCGATGCGGTTCCCCTGCACGACGGCCTGGATCCCGGCCCGGAAATGCGGAGAAAACCGATAGGCATAGCCCAGGAAATACTGATACTGCGAGGCGGTGAATTCTCCTTCCGGGATGCCCTCGCTGTCCCGCGCCTCAAAGCTGCCGTAGTTCTCAAAATTCAGGCCGCTGAGGAGCACGTGCTTGTCCGCGAAACGGTAATGCCCGGAGAATTCCGAGATGTAGATACCGGTTCCCGGCAGAAAGGCCTCATGAAGGTGGAGGCTGTAGGGAGCGTCATAGGCGGGAAGGGCGGGATTGAGCCAGTAGGCATTGCCGACAGCCTCGACCGCACCGCCGGAATGCGCCATGCCCCAGTAAGCCGGAGAGGCAAAATTGCTGACCTGCGCGGGGAGGGCGGCAAATGCCGTCACGGCCGTCAGAAGCAGCGCAAATCCCGTCAGGACCTTATTTCTGTTCATGTTCCTCCGTTCCGTTCTCTTCATCAGACCGTAAGCTCTCTTCCGCCTCCTCTTGTTCCCATTTTTTTAACAGCCGGTGCTGCCGCAGCCGGGAAAGCACGTATCCCAGCAGGAAGAGCAGGGTGATCAGCATCCAGAAGGCACCGCGCATATCAAGAATGATATAAAAACGGTATCGCTTTTCCGCTTCCTTACGCCACTGTCTTTCAAAGACCTCCGGCGGCATGAGATAGGCGTTCCGGAACCCCGTTGAAAAATGCGCATATTTTTTTGTGAAGTAAAGGCATTTTGCAAGAAGTTCAGGGCCGTATTGTTCGATGAGGTAGCTTACGGCCGCCAGGCTTTGGGCATAGGCAAGTTCCGCGTCGCGTTTTTGCATGCGCGTCAGATGTTCGATCTCCCGGAAAGGGATGAATCCCTTCTGCCAGACGGCGCGGCTGAGAAGCACCTTGTGGTTCAGGCTGAAATTTTCGGACTCATACTGTGCAAATCCCTCGTTGAACCAGACCGGAAGTTCCAGGCCGCTGACGGCAAGGTGCACGGTCTCGTGCCGC
>JAGYLW010000140.1 GCA_018400915.1 Fidelibacterota bacterium | reverse complement strand
CCCGTTGAATACGGCGTCGCCGGCCACATCGATACTGTCGACGAACATTCCGTAAAGGGAGGCATCGTCCCGGACATCATAACCGGGATCCGAGGCAAAGACAAAACGGACCTTGACCGTTTCACCGATGTAGTCGGCCAAATTGACCTGTACTTCGCCGACCTGGGTACCTCCCCAGCCGGGGACTCCGGGACCCATATTGAATTCATATCCGAAGGAATAGAGGCTGCTGCAGTTGTAGGGCAGGCTGTCCGGGGACAGCACGCTCCAGTTTGCTCCGTCATCCGTGGAGATCTGGACATTGGCCCCGTCCCAGCCGTCATACCCTTCCGGTTCGCCGCCGGGTGCTTCGGCATAAAGCTCAAGGTCAAAACTCAGGATACTGTCCGCGGCGGTCAATGTCACTTCCGGGGTTTCCAGGGCGACATGCCAGTGGCTCAGATATCCCGCAAGAATTGTGTCCGCGCACCACCAGAGCGAGTCACCCGTTCCGAAAGCATCCATCAGATGCCATGCGGCGCGGGGATCCGGTGCCGTTCCGTCAAACTGCGTCCAGCCGGCGGCGCCGTCTTCAAAATCCTCAAAATAGATCAGGTTCACTTCCGTACTGTCAACCGCAATGGCCGGAGCCTTGGTGCGATCGGCAGTAAAGGCGCGCGACCGGTTCTCCGAATCCGTCACGGGAATGGGTGCCGTGCGGATCGTTGCCTCCGGCATTTTCTCCCGGGGTTCGCCCGCTTGCCTGAGATCACTTTGAGGCGCCGTTGCCGCAAATAAAGCAACACCGGCTACCAGTAACAAAGCAATGATACGTTTCATCTGTTTTTCTCCTTTCTTAACTTTTTTTAATATATCTATAATCCTATTTGAATACTGACCTGATTGACAACGCCGAGAATTCCGTAATTTACGATCGCATAATCAATATTCAAAGGTAAACTGTTCAGGTCAAGGTCCAAGCCGATACCTGCGGAAAATCCGGCCTGGTCGTAATTGATGCGGTATCCCGCCCGCAGGGCCAGCATTTCCCGGAAGGAATATTCCATGCCGGCATTAAAGCGCAGGAAGTGGTCGAGCGGGTCGTTGGCGTCAAAGGACAGCGTCAGCCGGTGGGCGGGATCGGGCATGATCTCGCTTTCCGGGCCCAGCAGGTCCACCATGATCCCCAGGCGGAAAACGAGGGGCAGTGACCATTCCCCGGTATTCAGGCGGGCTTCCGTATCCGGATTGCCCTCATAGACCGGATCCGTGTCCACGTCGATATTCAGGTCGGGACCGTCGAACTTGAATTTGGTGCTGAAGTTGGTGATCGACATCCCCAGCTGAACCCCCTTGATCCCGGTATCGAACTGCGAACCGATATCAAAACCAAATGTGGAGGCGGACTCCCGCCAGATGGTCTCGTTAATGAATTTTACCGTTCCGCCGACACTCAGGCGGTCTGTCAGTTTCCGGGAGTACGAAAGCCCCAGGGCCAGGTCGCTGACCGTAAAGAACTCTCCGGAGCCTTCCGGGAACTCAAGGGTGGTCACTTCCATCTCCCCGGAATTCAAATACGTAATGCTGACACCGAGATAATCGGAGCGTCCGATCTTTGTGCCGTAGGCGACAAAACCATGCTGTATGCCGGCATACAGCGAGGTGTAAGTCCCGTAAAAAGTGCCCCGCTCCGTATGGGAAAGTCCGGCGGGATTCCAGTGAAGGGCGGAGAGGTCGTTCACGCCGGCTGCCCGTGCGCCGCCCAGGGCGGCCGCTTCCGCGCCGACCTCCATTTTCAGGAACTGGCAGGCCCGGGTCGCCACCTTGGAGATATCCTCCGGGATGTCAAGATCCTGGGCAAAGGCGCCCGCCGTAAAAAAGATGATCAGAGCTGTCATCAATGAACGCTTCCTAAAGGTCATCTGCGCTCTCCTTATCGAATAATTGCGAATTTGCCGACATGCTTTTTCCCGCCCGGCAGCTCTACGGTAAAGACATACAGGCCCGGGGCGACTTCCTGGCGGTTCACGGTCGTCAGATCCCATGCGGCGGAATCGTCATACAGATCGTCATGCACCACCTCGTTGACATATTCTCCCGTCAGGGTGAATATTTTGATGGTACATTCCGCCGGAAGATTGGTAAAAAGCAGTTTTTTTCTGTACTGGCTCTGTTCCCACTGCGCCGAGACCATATAGGGGTTCGGCACCACTTTGATCTTTTCCAGGTCTTCTTCGCTCAGGGGAACCTTTTCCCGGTAGTCCGCCGCACTGAAAGTGAACTCGTCTCCGTCATGGAAAGGTTTATCCGTATCAAAATACAGGGTGTCGCCGGGGACAAAGGGATATTCTTCCGGTGCCACCAGCAGGGTGTCCCAGGAAAAGTTCATGATCCAGGTGATCTCACTGGGGCGGCTGCTGCCCGGAACGTTCTGTTCATAAAACACGATCTCGTCGTTGAAATTCAACGTGGAGTCCCCGGGGCTGCGGAATATCACCGGGACCTTCCCGCCCCGGGTCAGATTGATCGTTTTGAACGGGACCGGTATGGCATTTGCGGGGACCGGGATATTCCAGTAGGCGGTATCCAGAACCTCGTCCTCGGCTCCGAAAACGATCGCGTAGTCTGCAGCGAAAGGGTATGTCAGGCTCGAACGGGGACTCGCATCAATGTATTTTTGCTCCGAGACCCAGCGGACCTCTTTTGCCTTTGCCGCTTCGATATTGTCGAAGACCACCTGCAGGCCGTCAAAGATCGGCCGGTAATTGTCCTTGATATTCGGATTAAGGTCATTGTTGGTGTGTTCATGGATCAGTGTGTCGCTTTCCGTCATGTCGATCACGCTGTATTTCGGGTTCCTGATCTTCGGTCCCGTCGCCGTGGCGTTATTCGCCTTTATACGGATCTTATACTGGTGGTCCGTGACACGGGAAGCTTCCGCGATGCGCACCAGGGTCTCTGTATTGCCGACCGTGCCTGCCGACGGGTCCAGCCCGATCTTCCCTTTGAGGTCCAGGGGAGTGCGGGAAGGCGTGATCTTGACGAACTGCGGAGACAGCGGCGTCGTTCCGCGGGGGTTTTCCAGGCTTTCCAGCGAAT
>JAGYLW010000014.1 GCA_018400915.1 Fidelibacterota bacterium | reverse complement strand
GGAAGCATCAGGTTCTTTGAACCGAAGTCCATGTGAATATCCTCCAAAGAGAATTTTACTCCGGCGTTCACTTCATTGAATTCGCTGACCTGATTTCTATAGTTCGCATCGATCAGGTAGTTTGCCGTCCGGCTGGAATCACGCCCCTGACTGAACGACCCGCCGTAGGACAATTTACCGTCAATGCTGGTCTCGTTGTAGGGCCAGAATCCTTCGGGGGCTTCATCCATGTAATAGCCAGGTACGATCTCATAGACCCTGGAAGTATCGCGGAGCCTGTCGGGACCGGTCTTATAACGGGTCTCGCCGCGTGAGACGGAAACATCGAAAAAGCTGTTTTCCGTCAGCTGCTGGACATACTTTGCGGAAAAAGCATTGTCATAACGCCGGAAATGCGAATAATAGATGTCGGTAAAGATCCGCCAGGGAACGGTAAATCCCGAACGGTCGATAATGTTGGCAACGCCCCAGGCGCTGGTAAAATAACTCGATCCGCCCGCATTGGATGCGGAGGTCCCGTCCAGGGATGCCAGGCGGCCGGTCAGGGACAATTTCCCTTTGCCGCCGATATCCGTCGTCACTTTGATCATTCCGGACTGATTGTACAATCCGTCAGTGGTCAGGGGGATCAGATACATGGTCTGTTCGCGGAAGAAGGAAGCGAAAAAGCGCATGTTCCCGAACCGGTTCAGCCCCGGGACCGGACCTCCGAAACCAACGTCCACATTGTAGTCCGGTTTGTCGATCCTGCCGTCCTTCCGGTGCTCATATTTAAAAACCTGCCGGGCGCCGGCGGCGGTAAGGTCGAAATTGCCGCCTTCTTCATTTGTGGTAAGCGTTTTTCGGGCCACGCTTTCCCATCCGTTGAAATAATTCCCGTCCAGCTCATTGTGGGTGTGCCGGTCGATGGGTTCGTCATAGCGGTAATTGCCGTTGAGGTCGTTCAGCGGCTCATGCTCATCCCAGACACCGTTCCCGTTCAGGTCCGTAAAGGATTCGCGGTTGGTGCCCTTCCAGCATACCTCGTCATTGAGATAAGGATAAAGCCAGTAACCCTCGGGATCATACACGGAGATCCCGAAATTTTTCGGAGCGGCCGGGCTCATCCGGAAGGAAGCGGTCCCGGAATACCGGTCGGATTTCCCTTCTTTCGTGACCACGTTGACCACGCCGGAGCGTGCATCGTTATAGCGGACACTGAATCCGCCGGTCTGAACGGAAATTTCGCCTACGGCACTCAGGGGAACCGTGGTGATCGGCTCATTGGTACGCGCATCGCGCTGACTGATACCGTCCAGCATAAAAGACGTCTCATCCGTTCCTCCCCCGCGGACGCTCATGCCGGAAACTCCGGCTTTCAGGCTCAGCACCTGGCTGACGGAAGAGACCGGCAGGCCTTCGATCTCATCGGAGGAGACATTCAGCTGACCGCTTGCATTATCCTTCTGAATGAGATCGCGTTTTGCCTGGACAATGACCTCTTCCCCTTCATAGGCCTCCACTTTCAGATCGAAGTCCACCGTTGCCAGGCGGTCGATCATCACCCGGATATCACTGACCTCTTCGCGGGCATAGCCGACATAGCTTGCCACAACATCGTAGGTCCCGGGAGGGATGTTCAGTATCACATAATAGCCCTCTGTGTTGGCTGCTGCCCCCATTGTTGTGCCTTTCAGCAGCACATTGGCACCCGGAAGCGGCTCTCCGGTATTTTCATCGCGGACATACCCGGCGATCTTTCCGGTCGTTGCCGCGAAGGAAATGCCAGCAACAAGCAGCGTTACTACTAAAATCTTTACTAGCCTCATATTAACGACTCCTTAATATTTCCAAAATTGTTTAGTCATTTTTGCAAATGAATACTGTATCCCCGAATTTCTTACTCTTCTATCAATTGAATTTATATCATTCATTAAACTTTGTCAATGATTTAAAGTAATTCTCCGTCAAAATTTTGAATGACGTTCTGTGTTGCCGCATCGATCTTCCCTTTTTTCAGCGCCCGCTCCTTTTCTCCGACCCGGCTCTTTTCCACGCGCAATTTCAGATCGGTCCCGTAGACCTTTTTCAGGCATGCGTGAATGACCTTCTGGTTCCGGCCGAGCGCATTGAAGGAATAATCGTCGCCGGCGGCGACCACAAGCACGCCGTTTTTCATGCGCAAAAGCCCTACCTGGCAAAGCAGGCCCGCGACCGCGGGTTTCCGGGGCTGAATGCATTCTATGAATTCCTCCCATTTTTCTTTTATCGTTTCAAGCCCCGGGCTTTTTTCAGTTTCCGCACTGTTTTCCGCATCCGCTCCTGCGGGTTTTTCACGGAGAGGGCTTCCTGTGGCCGGTGCGGTATCCCGGGATCCGCTCCCCCCGTTGTGCTCACCGTTTCGATGGCGTTCCTGCGTGTTCCGTTCCTGCGTGCGGGCGGGAGGCGGCGTCCCCGCAGCGCGCTTCCGGGAGCCGCCCTCCTGCGCCGGAGCGGCATTCCCGCCTGGCGGGGG
The DNA here is from genome assembly GCA_018400915.1 of Fidelibacterota bacterium. Classification (GTDB taxonomy): domain Bacteria; phylum Fidelibacterota; class Fidelibacteria; order Fidelibacterales; family Fidelibacteraceae; genus M50B103. Next base: position 21,320 of record JAGYLW010000014.1, on the reverse strand, counting down.
ATTCCTTTTCACTTTTTTAAGGACCTTTTCGAGGTCCGTGAAGTCCTGAAGCCGGGACAGCTTGATAAAGAGGGTTTCCAGCATGATCTTGAGGTTCAGCGTATGGGCCATGTTCGGCATCTCGCTGTTGATAATAGACAGCATTCGGATCAGAGTCCGGGGGTCCTGCTTCTCCGCGAGTTCCGCATACGCCTTTTTCATATTGTCCGTGGTGTTGAGAATATCCGCCGAGCCGTGAGTGCATACCATGTAGAGGTCGCGCAGGAATACGGAAAACCCCGAGAGGAATTCCCTAAGGTCGTACCCGCGTATCAGCATGTCGTCCAGCAGCATCAGCACCTTGTCCGCACGTCCGCCGGACAGCTCCCTGAAAATATTGAAATACACTTCCTCGTGGATCACGCCCAGGATGTCCAGGAGATTGTCGTAGCGGATCTCTTCACCTGAAAAAGCAATGACCTGCTCAAGGATGCTTTCACTGTCGCGGATACTGCCGTCGCCCTTTTTCGCTATCAGCAGGAGTGCGTCATCACTGACCCTGATCCCCTCCCTGTCCGAGATCCTCCGTAAAAGCTGCATGACCTGACGGATGGGGATCCTCCGGAATTCGAAGCGCTGGCAGCGGCTGAGTATTGTCGGCAGCACCCTGTGAAGCTCCGTGGTGGCAAAAATAAAGAGGATATGCTTCGGAGGTTCCTCCAGCGTTTTCAGCAACGCATTAAGCCCGTCCTTGGTGATCTGGTGAAATTCGTCGATGATATATATCTTGTATTTCCCCCGTGAAGGCGGGTACTTCACCTGTTCGCGAAGGTCCCGGATGCTGTCGATGCCGCGGGTGGACCCGCCGTCGATTTCCAGGACATCCAGGCTCCTGCCTTCGGTGATCTCCCTGCAGTTCACGCATGCGTTGCAGGGATTGCCGTCCCGGGGATCCTCACAGTTGACAAGCTTGGCCAGCAGTCTTGCCGTCGTGGTTTTCCCCGTACCTCGGGGTCCGGAAAAGATGTATGCATGGCCGAGCCGGTTTTTCTGAACGGCGTTCTTCAGCGTTACCGTGATATGTTCCTGCCCGACAACATCTTCAAAGCGCTGCGGCCGGTATTTCAGACTGATGACCTGATGGCTCATGTTGACTTCCCGCTTAATCATAAAAAATGACCCCAGGTTGCTTGGCGCACAGAATAATCGCTTGCCGCTGCTTCCTTCCGGACCTGACGGGGTTCAGCAAATATGCTGCCGACAAGGCCTGAGGTCAGAGAAAAAATACTGAAAGAAAGCCGGAAATACAATGGATTTTGCGCTTAATTTTTCCCGAACCGGGCATCTCGTGCCGGGCTATCAACCTTCAACCCTTCGACAGGCTCAGGGTTGTGAGGGATGGGACGGCATCTCGCAGTCCCGGCGTTTCACGCCGGGCTAATTATATTCAGCCCCTCGATAAACTCGGGGCTGTAAGGTACCTGTGCAATGTTTCTCTCCGTCCCTTCGGCTCAACAGCTCAACAACTCCACGACTCAACATTTTTATTCCCCGGCATTCGCCGGGACAGGCGTGGACAGTCCGTTCCGATATCCCACGCTTTTATGCGCCCACGCCTGCCGGCGAACCGTTATTCATCCACGTCACTTCCGTGGACAGGTGGCGGTACCGGGTGAAGTACAGCGCGGTACTGGGGCCGATAAAGATCAGTCCCAGCGTCAGCGCCTGGCTCCAGGCCTTGAAGACCAGGTTCATCATGAACATGAAAGGCACCAGCTGCCAGGGCACGGCGATAAAGACGGAGATGATATCGCGGGTGTTCTCTTTTGATGCCAATGCGGGTTCTTTCCGGAAGTGCTTCGCAGGTATTTTCCCCAGGCGCCGAAAGGCCGGGTCTTGTTGTAGGAAATTCTGCACGACCTTCTCGTCAATAGGCCTGGTAAGCAGGGTGCCGGTGACAATGCCGATCAGGGACATCAGGAGGCGGCGAGAAAACCGAAATATTCGGTGCCAGCGTCTCAGGAAGGTCCCATATTCGCGAAAATTTCAAGAAAATGGCGGTCAGCATCCCGCGGCCACCCCGATGGCATATCCGTAGCCGTTCAGGCGCTGCCAGTACCAGCGGATGAGCTGGGGAATAAGGAAGCCCGCTCCGAGGCCCATGGTGATCCAGGACCATATTTCATTGATGTTCTTGATAAAGATCGTCAGCAGAAGTCCGAGCACCACAATAAGGATCGAGGCGCCGTAACTGTGCTTCATCAGCTGTTTCTCCGTGGCATGCGGATTCAGGTATTTCTGATAGATGTCCTTGACCCAGTAGGCCGCTCCGGCATTGACCGTGGAATCAAAAGTGGACATCGCCGCCGCCATCAGGCCGGCGACCAGAAATCCCTTGATCCCGACGGGAAGCGCCGACACCACGGCGGGCAGGACCATTTCGGGATCCGTGATCTGCGATCCCATGGAGATTCCCCAGACCGCGAGCGCCGCGATAAAGGGCCAGCGGAAAGAGAGCAAGGCCGTCCAGAAGAGGGAGAGAAGCCCGGCCTCTTTGTCATTTCTGGCGGCATAATACCGCTGTATCATGTAATTTCCCGTTCCGCCGCTTCCTTCAAGGATGATCTTGAAAAGATAGAACATGATCAGCAGACCGAAAGCATTGTACATGGAATAATCCGATTCGGCCGGGATGTTCATGCGCCACTGAGGTGCAAAACTGACCCATTCCTTAAAGCTGGTGGTATAGTTTGCAAAACCCCCGTCCTTAAGCGGGAAGGCGACGGCAAACTGTTCGGGAAGCTCGAGACCTGCCGCTTTGACCACAATATAGGCGATGGCAAGAAAGATCAGGAATCCCTGGAAAACGTCCGTCCAGATCACTCCGTACAGGCCGGACGCCACCGTATAGATCATCGCGATGGCGATCAGTATCAGCGCGGACCAGAATTCCGGCCCGATAAGTACATTGCCCACATGAAGGGTCCATGAATCCGGTATGCCCAGGAACCCCGCGAGGAATTTTCCGCCCCCGATCGCAAAGTACGTGATCATTGCGATCGTGAAAATAATGGAAGTGATTGCCTGGATCAGCCGTGCAATATTTCCCTGGATGCCGTCCCCGAAGCGGAGGCTCATCCATTCGGCGACCGTCATCGCCTGGGAACGGCGGTTCCATTTGCCCATGAAGATCATCAGAAAGGCCATGATCAGGGTAACGCCCCCGCGGATCTCTATATAGAAGCCCTTCGCCCCGAGTGCGTACACCAGGGCCACAATGATCATTGTCCCGCTGATATCCAGGTTGGAGGACATCCCCGAGGCCCCCAGGGCCCACCAGGGGAGGCTGCGGTTGCCCAGAAAATAGGAATCGATCCCTTTTTCCGCCTTTTTCTTCATCATCAGGCCGACGAGGACCATGGCAGTAAGATAAACAATAATGATAATGTAGTCAGCAACGTGCATATTCAACTCCTTGTAAATAACATGTGCCGTTTTTCACGGGATCACGGCGGCTCACCGCCGTATCAGGACTACACCGCAGGACGGTTCGAGCGTGACGGTATTGATGACGCGCTCTTCCCCGAAAGGATGAGTGCTGAACAGCCGCGACCACATCCCTCCGGGAAGTTTCCAGGCCGCATCCCTGTCCGCTGATCCGTTCACCAGGACGATCAGTTCATTCTCATCACCGTTCCCCGGGAGAATATGATAGCCAATACCGAATTCACTGTCGGAATAATAAGGCCGGAGATGTTCGCGTTCCGCTTTGCGCAGCTGCGGATACACCTGCCGCAGGCGGAACACCGAACCGTAAAAATCGATGAGTTCCCGGTTCTGCCGGACGATCTCATAGTTGATGTAATTTGTCGTGTTGTCTTTGTTGTAGGAATTATGATCGATCTTCCCCTGATCGGGGTCCGGAACATGATTGATCTCAATGACCTTGCTCCTTCCGAATTCCTGACCGGAATGCAGCATGCAGATCCCCTGGGAAGTGCCGAGCATAAAAGCGGCAAGTTTGTGATACCGCATTTCCTCAGGACTTAGCTTCCCGTGGGAAAGCGGATCGGTAATGATGTCGTCCCCGCCGTTGATCCCCAGGTGCAGGCGCATGAAATCCCCGAACGTATGGTCATCGTGCGATTCAAGGTAATTGACGGAATGCGCTGCTTCCCGGTACTGCCCCCCGTCTTCGCGCAGGGACCCGAGGAGAAAACGCATGGCATTTTTCCGGGTCACCCCCTCGTCCCAGCTGCCGAAAATGAATCCGGGCCGGTCATGGGGATTCTGTCCCTTGATCCCGTTGCGGAACTGGTCGTTCCAGGAAGCCCATCCCAGGTCGCTGAAATGATCCGGACAATAGCCGCCGCCCCAGGGCTCCGCGATAATGACGACGTCCGGGTTGACCTTTTTCGCCTCGCGGATGATCGTTCTCAGCGTTTCGTCATCGATCATGGCGGCAAGGTCGAAACGGAAACCGTCGATGTGGTATTCGCGCATCCAGTAAAGCACGCTTTCCACGATAAGCTTCCGCACCATCGGCCGCTCGGTCTTGAGATCATTGCCGCAGCCGCTGACACTTGTGTAATTCCCGTCCCCATCCAGCCGGTAATAATATTCCCTGTCGATCAGTTTGAAAGGATGCGGGTCATAGGTGCTGGTATGATTGTACACCACATCCATCAGCACGGATATACCTGCATCGTGGAGAGACCTGACCAGGTCCTTGAATTCATCGACCGACCTTCCCTCATCGCTGATGTAGGCATCCGGCTCCATATTGCCCGCAGAACCGTAGTAATTTTCCGGGGCGAAGAAAAAGGTCGTCATGTACCCCCAGTGATTTCTCTCATAAGGATTCCAGGTGTTATATACTTCGGTACCCGTATCCCTGTAGGGGATTTCAATATTGGCAAATTCCTGCAGGGGAAGGAATTCCACCGCATTGACACCCAGCTTCCTCAGATAGCCGATCTTTTCCTTGAAGGCCGCATAGGTCCCCGGATCCTCACAGCCCGAAGACGGATGCGCCGTCAGATCACGCAAATGCGTTTCATAGATAATAAGGTCCCGGGGGTCCCCGGGGGTTGCCCAGGTGTCGTTTCCCCAGTCGAAATCACTTTTATGGATATAGGACCTTGCGTTGATATGATAATTGTTCTGTGTGGATACGCTGCGGGAATACGGATCAGGTATCAGGGTGTTCTCATGATAATCGGAGGTGTGTTCCTCATCCCGGGTGATATAGTACCCGTAATATTTTCCCCAGAGCCGTTTGTCGATCTCCGCTTCCCAGACGCCGCTGCTGTCCCTCTGCATGAATACCGTTTCATGGGCGGGGCCGGAAGGGGCCTTGAAAAGCGCCAGCTTCACCTGTGTTGCCCGGGGGGCGAAAAGCCGGAAAACAAAATTACCGTTCTCGACATGGCAGCCCAGCGCTTTTTCCGAATACAACTGTTCAAAACGGGATACCGGTATGGGACTTTCCGGCTCGGGGGGCTTTGAGGTGGAATCCTGGAAAGCGCAATGAAAAAAAGGGATGATGAGGGTGATAAGAAGCAGGTATTTTTTCATAACGGTATTTCTTCTTTTCGTTTTGTCAGGTAATATACATTTTTTCATCCGTCAAACGCCACATTTTTTTCACGGGGATACGAACCGGAAGACATCTCCCGTGCGGGAGCTTGGGACGAAGGGACGAAGGGACGAAGCGCGATGCAATGTACACCGTCATCCCGAACAACCATAAGCCTGTCATCCCGAACGGGGTTCGGGATCCCCAATCTATGGCGACGGAAGACTGCTTATTGTGAATCCTGCAAAGAAGGTATTCAATCGTCAAATTATGGGGATCCTGAAATAAATTCAGGATGACGCGCTGGTGTATTCAGGATGACGCGTTGGCGGAGTTCAGGAACCCTTTCCTCACACGAATTACACGAATTATTTATAATGTCATCCCGAACGGGGTTCGGGATCCCCAATATGTGACGACTCAGTTCAGTTTAGCGTTTAGAGAGCAGAGTTTAGTAATATCCCGGCTAATATAATTTGCTATTTACTTTTTACTACTTACTGTATCACCTTAGATTTCTGGCCACCTCTAGTTTCTCTTTGGTAGCGTATCAGAAACGCATTAGACCTCAAAGGAGTGCCCCCTTCAAATCAAGCGTAAAAGAAAATCAGTAGAAATGCGTATAAAAGGGAGATTCTCTGACAGGCATGGCGGGGTTCGCTCTTTAGCATTTCACGAGGATTTTTAGCCCGAGATTTGGGGGCTGTATTTCTTTTGTTTCTTTTCTTTGGACAAACAAAGAAAAGATAGGAAAATGGGCGTTTAGAGAGCAGCGTTTAGAGATTCCCAAGAGGTAAGATAGACATTCTTGCCCGACTTCTTACTACATACTCATTTACTACTTACTGATGACGGAGCCCGTACGAAGTGCCGGGATTCCTGTCACGACCCTTTGACCAGTATCTCCCTCCGCAGAAGGATAAGGTTCGGCGGGATCACCGCAAGGGAGAAAAGAAAGACCGCGGCGACAAAGAGCCAGCCGTTCCCGCTGTAAAGCAGAAGATGATTCCCCAGCCCGATATGATCAAAGAGCAGGGAGTCCGGATGCAGGGGATGCCATGACGTGACGATCAGGCTTTCCGCAAGCACCACAAGGGGGGTTAGCACAATAAACACGACCGGGGTCATCCGCCCCATGGGGTACTCCCTGTGCGGAAAGCATATTTTAACGAAAATATAGGAGACGACAATGCAGAAGAGCAGCTGCGGATAGATCAGGAACAGCCAGCATCCAAAAAGCACGCCGATCGACCCTCCGCCTCTGAAACGGTAGTACAGGGGATATGCGTGCCCGTAGATGGCGGCAATGCCGATGAACACAATGGCAACGAAACCGGCGCCTTCAAAAGGAAGGTTCACGGGAAATACCGGTGCAGCCGTAAAGAACAGCGCCTTGAAGAGGAGCATGACCAGCGCCCCCTTCAGGGCGTCCCCCAGCAGGGTCAGTGTCCCCCAGCCTTTTCCGACCTCCCGCATCACATTCGAGGTTCCGGGATTTCCGTTCCCCACTGCGGTGATATCCACACCTTTCCCAAGCCTGGCGAATATCCGCGCAAAGCTGATGCTTCCGGAAAGATATCCTGCGAATATTCCCGCCAGCATTACCAGGTAATACATATAAGCCCCGTTGTTTATGATCTGTGATCCGGCTGCTATTCGAGCCCGATAAGCAATAAGGCGGTTTTCTGGCCGCCGTAATGCACTTCAATATCCATGTCTTCGTATTCCCCCTCCAGCGTTTCCCGGATGCTTTCCAGCAGCTCCGTATCGACCTGATCGTTATAGTAAAAGCTCAGATTGATGCGCGATACGGGGTCGGCGGCGTCGACGGCCTTTAGCACAAGTTCCCGGAAACCGGCATTCACCGCAAGGACATCGCTGTTCATGACCGCAAAATAATGGCCGCGCGGAATGGCGGTCCCCGAAAAGCGGGAATCCTTGACGCTCCGGTACACACTGATGCTTTCCACCAGCTCCATGGATTCCGTCATCTGAGCCAGGTTCTCCTGCCAGCTGAGATTTTTCACAAAGCCCATCACGGCCGCAAGCCCCTGGACGATATTTTTGCTGGGGAATATCTCCACATGCTTGTTGCTCTTTTTTTTGACCAGCTGCACGGCGGGGATAATATTCTTGTCGTTCGCCATCACGATCACATCTTCATAAGGCATCTGATCGACATGATGCAGGATATCGCCGGTCTTCGGAAGGTTCCTGTCATGGACGAGGACGTCAAGGCCGGGCTCAAATTCATGCAGGACACTGCGGAATCCCTCCCCCGGTGCCAGCGCGAGCATGCCGATCTCATTCTCATGATGAAAAAGTTTCGCTTCCTCTTCGATCTGTTTTTTCATATCGTCGATCTTTTTGCTGACGACCGTACCGTAGCGGGAAAGTTCATTCACAACACTCTCCGGTTCATTGGTGTGAACGTGCAGTTTGATGATATCGTCCTTCACGAGCAGGGCCAGACTGTCACCGATGTTTTTCAGATATTCTTCAAGCCCGTTGGGAGGAGTGTTTTCCCTGCGCTTTATCAGTAATTCCGTACAATACCGGTTTCCCACATGCATCAGTTCTTCAATGTCGGTATTCACATCAGGCTCAAAGCGGTACAGGTCCTCATTTTCGATCCCGACTTCCTCCCCCCTCAGCCGGCGCTTCATCCCTTCGATCAGGAAAACGAATCCCAGCGCTCCGGAATCCACCACTCCCGCCTTTTTCAGGACGGGAAGTTTCTCCGGAGAGCGGAAAACCTCTTCCCGGCCGCTTTTCACGGCGGTTTCCAGATGTTCAAGCACGCTTCCGTTACGGGCGTGGCTCATTGCCCCTGCAATGGCTTCAAACACGGAAAGCATGGTCCCCTCCATGGGGGTGGATATCGCGGTCTTGGAGACGTAGTGCCCCTGATGGAAGGCCTCTGTCAGCACCTCCGGGGTGATCATGCCGCGGTCCATCACGGTCTCGGAAAAACCGCTGAAGAACTGCGAAAGGATAAAGCCGGAATTTCCCCGGCTGTTGATGGTGGTCTCTTCCTGCAGGATGGACAAGACACTCTCAAAATCCCTTTTTTCTGATCTTCTTATCGCTTCCACCGCCGGTTCGAGGGTCAGGAGCATGTTGACGCCGGTATCGCCGTCCGGCACGGGAAACACGTTCAGATTGTCGATGGTATGATAATTTGCCCTGAAATAATCCAGTGCTCCTTCCAGAGAAAGAATAAGATGTTCGATATCCATCATCCGGTCTTTTTTATGCAGTTCCGACAACATATCCCATTTCAAAGTAATCCGGGCCAAGGTGCGGCATATGGGCAAAGGTGGAATAGTTGATCTCGACATAGAGGTCCCAGCCCCGTTCTTCCGCAGCTTCCTCGAGTTTCTTTTTCATGTAACGGCATTCCTTATCATGATCCAGCACATAAGACATTGCCACGGTAAGGGTTTTGCTGTCCTTTTCTTCCATCTGTGTCTTGATCATCGCCAAAAAACGCGCACATGCCTGCTTGAAGTTGCGGGCCTTCCCCACCGCCTTGATCACCCCGGAGGCGGGCTCCGAGGAAAGCAGGGGGATAATCCCCATCGCCGTGGCCATCACCGCTTTTGCCAGTCCGACGCGCCCCCCGCGGTGCAGGTAGAACATGTCGTACAATACACCGAGCACACGGGTATTCTCGCGGTTCCTCATGAGAATGTTGTAGCATTCGTCACGGGTCACGTCACGGCCTTCGGTCTCGCGGAGCAGGGCCAGCAGCTGGACACCGACGCCGCTGACAAGGCTTTTGGAGTCAAAGGCTTTTACGTCATATTCAGGATGCTCGCGCAAAACATTGTTCAATGCGTCCCGGGTGGCATGGGTATTGTGCAGAGCCTGCGTGATCAGCAGGATCTCTTCGTTCTTGTATTTCTCAAAGGCCTCGATGAACTGTTCCTCGGTCAGGCCCACGGTCGTTGCCTTGTTCCTTTTGTCGCGCATCAGTTCAATGAATTTTTCCTTTTCCTCGCGTACGTTGGGCATGTCCCAGGTCTGGGGGTAGACTTCTCCGTTCAGCAGTATGGGATAATCGATCAATCCGAGCCCCAATTCTTTAATACGCTCAGGCTCGAGCTGACATGTGTTGTCAATGATGATCTTCATAAAACTTCCTCCTGTTGCTCAGTATTATAAACAAAAATTCTTATGAAAGCTATATTTTTTATTCCGGGAATACGGGCTGCCGGAACCGGCCCGGTCAATTTTATATTGCCAATGATGCGTATATCTTTTATTTTCTGCCTGCTGTTCAGACAGAAATACAATATCTCAGGAGTCTCCCATGAAAAAATATCTGCATGCCGTTTTCATGCTCTTTTTAACGGCCGCCTGTGCTCCGCAGCTTCCGGCGGACCTCGACATTATCCCCCTCAGCTTCGTCTTTTCCGGGGACTCCTGCCGCATACGGGTGCAGGACCTTTTTTATGCTGAAGATTACCGGACCCTTTCCTTCCGTGAACATCCGCACCTCGATACGGATTTATCTGAAGATAACACCCTGCTGAGCCTGCATGCCGACAAGGACTTTTCCGGCTATACGACACTCCGCTTTGAATATAATAAGGATCTCTACGATATGCCGGTAAAGGTCACGCGGAGGCAGGACGTCCGTTTCCGCTATGCGGCGGACAGTTCGGTGAACCGGGTCACGGTGTTCGGGAATTTCAATTTCTGGGACCGGGATCAGCTCCCGCTGGAACGCAGCTCATCCGGTGCTTTTGTATTAACGGTGCCTTTCGAACCGGGGCGCTACGAATACCTGTTTTCCGTTGACGGCCGCGAGATCCTGGACCCGGCGAATCCGGATTCCGTCCCCAATGGTCTCGGGGGGTACAATTCATCCCTGAAGGTGCTTCCGGAATTTGAAGGAACGCGGCCTTTTCTCACCCCGGCCGCTTACACCGCGTCCGGGAGGAGTCTGAAACTGCAGTATCATATCCTGTCCAACGATTATACGGATGCGCTTTCCGAATACGAGGTCATCGCCCTGGCGGACAACCGGCGTGTGCGGAACGCCGGTATACGCATCAGGGGGAAGCTCCTGGAACTCCGCCTGCCCCGGAAAACCGCGGAGAACAGCCGGCGCATACGCCTGGTCTGGAGCGGAGAAAATACAAGCTCGAATCTCAGCGAACTTTTTCTGGAGGAAGGCGTTCCCGCGGGGAATGAAGGGACGTTCAGATGGCAGGATGCGATCATTTATTCGCTGATGCCGGACCGTTTCTTTGACGGGGACCCCTCCAACAATGACCCGGTCCCGGACGCCCGCCTGGCGGAACGGGTGAACTTCCGGGGAGGGGACCTGCAGGGTGTTATTCACAAGATCGACGAGGGCTATTTCAATGATCTCGGCGTGAACACCCTGTGGATACTGCCGTTCATGAAAAACACGCCCAAAGCACAGCGGGAAACACCGCCGCCGCACCGGATGTTCAGTGCCTATCACGGCTACTGGCCCGTTGCCCCGCGGGAGGTCGACCCCCATTTCGGTACCCTCGGGATTGCGCGGTCAATGGTAAAAGCGGCGCATAAGAGAGATATCCGTGTACTGATGGACTTTGTTTCCAACCACGTGCATGAAGACCATCCCTATTTCCGCGAACATCCGGAATGGTTTGGCACCTACGAGCTTCCCAACGGCAGGAAGAACCTTCGGCTTTTTGACGAATACCGCCTGACAACCTGGTTCGAATCCTATCTGCCGAGTTTCGACTACCCCGGCGCGCCCGCAGCCGTCGACACCATGGTCAGCGATGCGGTCTGGTGGCTGAAACATCTGGACCTCGACGGCTTCCGTCATGATGCCGTGAAACATGTCCCCCATCTTTTCTGGCGCTCGCTGACCCGGGAGATCAGGCGGGAATTCCCCAATTCGGATATCTATCAGATCGGCGAAACGTTCGGGGACCATGCGCTTGTCAACGCCTATATCAGCAACGGCCAGCTTTCCGCACAGTTCAATTTCAACCTTTACTGGCCTGCGCGTTATGCCTTTGCCACGGAAAATGCGAGCTTCCGCCCCCTTGCCGATGAAATGGACCGCGTCATGGATACCTACGGGCAGCTCCACCTGATGGCAAACCTGATGGACAGTCACGACCAGCCGCGGTATCCCGCCTACCTCGAGGGAGACCTGGCATGGGGAGAGGATGCTGCCGAGGCCGGCTGGGAGCGCCGTATTGAGATCGACGACCCGCTGACCTATGACAAGATCGGGATGTACATGACCTACATGATGACGATCCCCGGCCCCCCGGTGATCTACTACGGCGACGAGATCGGGATGACCGGAGCGGCCGACCCTGACAACCGCAGAATGATGCGCTGGAGAACCACGGCCCGTCAGCGGGAACTGAGGAAATACATTGCGGAACTTGCCTCACTCCGGAGCATGCATTCCGCCCTGCGCTACGGCGATTATATCACACTGCGTGCCGATGAGCAGGTATATGCCTACCTCCGTTCGGATTTCAACGAACGCATCCTGGTCCTCATCCATCGTGACGGTGCTCCGCGGCATGTGACGGTCGAACTTCCGGATGCCCTGAATGTCTTGAAACTGGAATGCCTGAACGCCGTCCCTGCGGTCCGCCCCGATCCCCTGAACCCTTCTGTTTTTCACATCCGTGCCGATGCTTACACCGGGTATGTGTTCAAGGTTCTGTGCGGCGGATCATAAACGGTCAGGATCCCGGACCTGATAAAAAGGATGCATGCACAGATACGTTTGACCCTTTAACGACCGGTCAAATTTAAGAGACTGCGGAGCATCGTCTTTTCTTCACAATGATAAAAAAACACGGCTGAATATATTTTCCGTAATGAGAAAAAATATTGCGATGTGGTAATAAATGAACCTATTCACCCGGCCTTAACGGGATCCGGAGAATAAAACAGCTCCCTTTCCCGGGTTCGCTTTCCACGCGGATACTTCCGTGATGCTTTTCGATGAATTCCCTGCTGATGATCAGTCCAAGCCCCGTGCCCGCTTCACCTTCCGTACCCGGCCGGCTTATATTTTCATCAATGCTGAAAAGTTTTTTACGGGTCGCTTCATCCATACCGGTACCCTCGTCCCGGACCCGGATCTCCAGCATCCCGTCCTTTTCAGCGGCCTCTGCGTGGATCACGCCGCCGCGCTGTGAATACTTCACCGCATTGGAGAGAAGGTTGTGAAGCACGGTGTGGAGCATATTTTCATCCGCCTGCACTTTGAGCGGCTCCGTCCGGATGTCGAAAGTGATCTCCTTGCGCATTGCCCGCGTATAGATAAGGTCCACGGCATTCTGAACGGTCGCGGCGATATCGATCTCCCGGGGCGTATAGGTAATATTCCCCGTCTGGGAACGGGCCCATTCCAGAAGGTTCTCCAGCAGTCTGAAGGTCTGTTCGGAAACGCCGCGGATATGCCCCGAGAATTCCTCGATCTTCCGGTAATCCTTGGCCTTGCAGTAACGTTCCAGCATCGAGGAAAAACCGAGGATGCTGTTAAAGGGACTCTTCAGGTCGTGAGCGATAATGGAGAAGAACCTGTCCTTCGTTGCATTCAGCTCCTGTAATTTTTTCCGGCTCTTTTCCAGGGCGATATTCGCTTTCCGGTTTGAAACATATAACCTGAGGACGATAACGGAAAACACGATAATGATCCCGAGGATCACCAGAAGCAGGTTCCGGGCGGTCTTTTCGCGCTTAAGGCGCAATTCGCTGATCGTTTTATTCTGCTGAAGCTCATCGATCCGCCGCTGTTTTGCATCAAGATCGTAAAGCGCCTCAAGCTGGGTCATTCCGCGAGTGGCTTTGGACATGTAAATGGAATCCATGATCGCAAGATGCCGGGACTGATATTGATAAGCTTTTTTATACTGTCCCAGGTCAAGGTATACCTTCGAAAGTTCATGGTTCAGGTCCATGATGCGGTTTTTCTGATTATTGCCGACGGCATATTGCAGGCCCGTGTTCAGGCTGTCCAGTGCCTGTTGATATTTTCCCTTTTCACGCAGTATCTTGCCGAAAAGATTGTATATGCCGGGAAGGCCCAGAACATCGGGGATCGCTTTCTTGATCTTCAGAGACTGCTTCAGTGTCTCTATCGCCGGATCGAAGTTCTCGTTTAAGAACTCAATATTCGCCAGATATTTCAGGGAATTGGAAAGTCCGAACAGATTATCGATTTCTTTGTAGAGCTGATAAGCCCGGGAATTGTAATGTAATGCTTTTTCCAGGTCCCCCTGTTCCATGTAAACCAGGGTCAGTTCGTCCAGACAGATGGCCTGCCCGGTCAGGGTACTGGTGTTTTCCGGAAGCCCGGAATAGATATTCAGTCCTTTGAGGAAAAGCCCTTCGGCTTCGTCATACAGGCTCATGGCCGTATAAATCCGGCCGATGGAATAATTGATCCATGCCACTCCCTCTTCAAAATCCGCCTTTTCATATTCCTCTTTGGAATTGTAGATGAATTCAATTGCCTGCTGATAGGCGCCGTTCAGCCTGAAAATATTGGAAAGCTGTGAATAAACCACCGCCATTGTCGTGTGATCGGAATGCTTCCTTGCATGGATCAGCGCCTCGTTGTAACAGGATATCGCTTTTTCCTGGTCGCCGGTGCTCTGGAGATAGCTTGTGCCGATCATGCTCAGAACTTTTGCGAGGGATTCATGATCCTCCTCCGAACGGTAGATCGCCTCCGCCTGTTTGAGATAGTTCAGGGAGGTATCGACAACGTTATTGTAATAATAGGTCAAGCCGAGAAAATACAGTGCCTCCGCCTGACGGCCGGCATCCTTCAGCTCGGTTGCCGAACGATAGGCCTCGTTTGCATGCCGGCGGGATGTCTCAAAATCCGAACGCCGCAGCAGATAGGCCAGATCCAGCCGGGCGTCGATATGTGAAACACCCTTATATTCCCGGATGGCCTGCCGGAGGCTGTCTTCCACCGCCCCTGCCTGCAGGAGGACCGGGAGCAGCAATATGTAAAGAAGGATTTTTTTCATGTCACTGAATGTTCTGATGCAAGGCGGATACTGTCATTCGATCGTCTCTGCCTTTTTTTATCCGTAACATTTTAAGTATAATATATTTTTTATGGAAAACGAATACTTTTCTGTATGCCGTTCGGGCCCAGGGGTTCATGGAGCCGGGTAAAGAGAGCAGAATAAGTGCTAAGCCCGCTGACGGCGTTACATCCGCAGAACCGGAACTGTCACCGGCTTATCTGTCCTTACACACCGCAGGAACTGTAAGACCCCGCGCTGCTGCGCAGGGTCACACTTCAATGATCTTCAGCGCATGTTGATGATTGATGATCTCCAGCCGTTCACCGGCCTCGCAGATGGTTTCGCCGTCGGCATGGACCGCCAGAGATCCGGAAAGCGCCTCTATCTCCACATGTGCGGCCCGGGCCGTGACCGTATCCTGCCGCTTTTCCTGTTCGCCTTTGCCGTAATCGATCATGGCCGCCAGCAGCTGCCGGCGTTTCCCCTGCCGGGTCATGCAGATATCAAAGAGACCGTCATCCATTTCCGCGTGCGGGGCCATAAAGAACGAACCGCCCA
This sequence comes from Fidelibacterota bacterium, assembly GCA_018400915.1. Taxonomy (GTDB): domain Bacteria; phylum Fidelibacterota; class Fidelibacteria; order Fidelibacterales; family Fidelibacteraceae; genus M50B103. The sequence goes on along the minus strand of JAGYLW010000014.1, from coordinate 6,179 downwards.
TCCGTCTTCCGTTCATCACGGAAACCAGTGCGGGCGAAATGAAAAATGATTTTTCTCCGCAGGTGATCTTTATTTCAGGAGCTTCGGGATATTCGATCAGTGTTTTCAGGGCTCCCAGGGTATACGCGAATCCTCCGCGTATGTGGTTCATTTTGGCGGCCGCCAGACCGACAAGTGTGTCAAAACCGATCCCTACGCCGTTCCCGAAAAACCGCCCGTCCGGGTAATCGCCTCCGCGGACCTCGCCCACATCCATGCTGACGGCCTTCCCGTCTTTGATACGTAAAAGGTCCTTGCCCAGCTCGGCGGGAATATTCGCTCCGTACGCGAAATCATTTCCTCTTCCTACCGCCAGCACGCCGAACACCGGGGTTTTATTTTCCGTTTTCGCCGCAGCGTGCATGAGCCCGTTGATCACCTCGTTACTGGTCCCGTCCCCTCCCGCTGCGATCACGACCGTACCGGACCGGGTACCGTATTGTTCTGCCAAAAGAATTCCATGACCCGGGTGTTCCGTCAGAATGATCTCGTAGACCAGTTTGTGCTTTCGAAAAAAATCTTCGATCTCAGGCCGGCGCTTGAGCGCGTTCCCTTTCCCGGCGACCGGATTTAAGATAATAACATATCTTTGCATACTTCCCTTCCCTTATCCTGTGGTTGGGGGAACAAGGTTCCCCGGCCCGTATCTCATGCGTTTATCCGTACTTTCCGGACGGTGAGGTCCCGGCGGATCATTCAAGGTTTCGCATTGCGTTCCCGCCAAATGCGGTTATAGAAATATAACGATGAAGAAGTTGCGAATGCAACGGGTAATGACGCTCCTTTATAAAAATATATTTAAGGAACAAAGGTATGCTGTATGAACGTAAGTATTATTCATGCCGGTGATCATGTTTCACCGGAAAGATGGGGAGCGGCCCTCCCCTGCAACCCTCAGGAAAAGGAGCCTTACATGGGTCATTACGAAACAACAGGCAAAGAAATATTCGCATTTCTCGGAGCGCTTCAGAAAACATCTCCGGAAGTCGGAAAAGGTTTTATGGGCCTCCACAAGGCGGCGACTACGGGCGGCGCACTGGGCACAAAACACAAGGAGCTGATTGCCGTGGCGCTTTCCGTTACCGCCCATTGTGAAGGCTGTCTGTCGGTCCATATGAAAAGTGCGCTGGATGCCGGCGCAAGCCGTGAAGAGATCATGGATGCCATCGGCGTTGCCATCCTGATGGGCGGCGGTCCCGCCCTGTATGCCGCCAAACTGGCCCATGATGTACTGAACGAATACACAGGATAAAAGCGGCCGATACAGAATGTAAAAACCCGGCGGCATCGGATACGCTGAAGCGGTTTGCCGTCTCCGGCACTGAACTGTCGTCCGTTCTCAGAACGTGTGAATGCGCCCGCTTTTCACGCTGTACTTTTGCCCTCCTCCGCAGGATCCCCGGTGCGAATTGTGTAACCATCCCCTGGTTGCATTTTTACAAGATCTTTTACGGCAAGATGCCAGGATAAAATGTGTACAAAATGATTGATTTTATTGATAATTTTTTTTATTGTCGTTAGCTTACGGAAACGGCGACGTAGCCAAGTGGTAAGGCAGAGGTCTGCAAAACCTTTATTCACCGGTTCAAATCCGGTCGTCGCCTCAACGACATCAAGCCGAAGTGGTGGAATTGGCAGACACAAGGGACTTAAAATCCCTCGGACCTACCCGGTCCGTCCCGGTTCAAGTCCGGGCTTCGGTACATCGAAGCCTCGTTCTACGGGGCTTTTTTCTTTATGCATTGATACCGGTTCCCCCGACGCAGGAGCCTCTTTGGGGCGAGGGGGCCCCTGAGGGAAAATCCTGCTTTGCATATTTATCCTTTTATTCCGGTTGGATTCTATGAATAGTATATCATCCCACCGTCGTGAACAGGAAAATTTGCTTCTGCCGCACTGTCTCACATAAACAGCTTTTTAAATACTTGACTTATTATTTATTATTTTTTAAAATAATATTAAATAACGTTTTGATCAATAAACAAATACCCGTTCCCCTGTATGTCACGTATTATCCTTCAATAATACGTCATCCCGCTCCTTCCTCCCGCATCCTGATCATGGCTCTTTATATCATTGTGATCCGCAAACGCAGATACAAGACAGGACGGTCTTGAAATGTACTTGCTGATATATCGTAAATAACAGGATCATGACTTCCGGAAAAGTAAAATTAATGATCGCCGCCCTCTTGCTGTCCTCACTACTGCAGGGGCAAACGCCTGATGTCGAGATCACGGATTTCGACTTTCATTCCACCTGGGGTACGGGTCCCGGTGTGGCCGATCATACCAGCAGTGCCAATTATCAGAGCAATGCCGTGGCTGTCCTTGCTTCCGCCTGGGCGGGTGCTGCCGCTTCCACCGCAAATCTGTACCGGGATATCGACCTGGATATCGGAGCGCCCACCATCATCAAGGCACGGGTTACCTACCGCTATATCGGGGGGACCGTCAGCTACGGTTTCGGTTCTTTTGCGGGACTGAGTGCCGTCGTGGGGGCGAACGGGAAGTATTATGAGCGCGATATCGATTATGCCTTCGAGTTCTGGGACATCGCCGACAAGATCATCGCCCTGATAGGGCTGCTGGGATACTATCCCGCGGCATCGGCATCGTCCATCGGTGCGCTGATCTCAGTGATCGACGCGTTCGGGCAGGTCCGGGAATATGCGGGACTTGCGGAAAATCTTGCCACGATGTCGGACAGCAAGGTATTCAGCACGACCTTCCGCTTCAAGTATGATCCCTCGGTCGTAAACCGTATCAAGGTAGGGGTGCGCGCCAATGCGTCCGGGGCGGTCACCGGTATGGGAGCGGCCATTTTGGCCGGACAGGTGGAAAAACTGGAGTTGTATATCCGCCAGGCAGACGGCAGCTGGGTGGCCACCCATCCTTCACAGCGGCACCAATGGGTGCAGGCGGAGGTGGTGGAAGATTATGAAGAGGGATATCAGTGGTATGACCTGAAACTGGACGATATTTCCGATAACGATCATAAGGCTGTCTATCATCCCTATTGTGCTTTTCAGCTTGTTGATGAAAGCTATCTGGAGCGGCATCCGCAGTACAGCACGTATTCCTATATGGATAATTTATCACTGAACAGTCCCTACGACTCCTATTTCGGTGATGATGACGAATATTTCTCCCTGGAATACGGCAGCAGTGATCTCCGCACGCTGCAAAAAGGAGGCACCTTGGAGGCCTGGGTCAAGCCGGAGGGACAGGATCATCACCGGGGTCATATTATCTATTTCGGAGACAATACGGGCGGTGACGGTCTGGGAGATCACGGGGAAATGCACCTCAGTGTCAACGGGGACGGACGTTTTGTGTTCTATATGGGCGATGATGACAATTCCCTGAAAATATGGACCGATACAAGCTTTGCGCAGCTGAACACATGGCAGCATGTGCTGGTCTCCTATATGAATATCGATAACCGGATGCAGGCAAAACTGTACGTCAACGGTGAGGAGGTAGCTTCCGGAAGTAAATCCGGCAGTATCGATCCGCAGCTGCGGCGGGCGTATCTGGGGAAGCCGGATGCGAATACACGTTATTTCCGCGGCAGGCTGAAAGGCATCCATATCCGCCAGGAGCCCTTCAGTCCCTATAAGGCACGGCTGGCGTATTACCGCTCCGGCGGTGATCAAACCCCGCCCGGCACACCGCAGATCTCCGGCCTTCCGCAATACTATGCCGGCAGTTCGGTGAACATTCACTGGACGGAAGTATCGGATGCCCTGAGCGGTATAATGCATTACCGGGTGCAGTGTGATAATACCGGCAATGATGAAATATCCGATACGCTTGTCTATGGACAAAACATACTGTTCGAAGATCTGTTGAACGAGATTACCTACCGCTTTCGCGTCGGGGCGGTGGATTCCGCCGCCAATACAAGCGACTGGTCGGAGTGGGTGTCCACGACCATCGATACGGTTTCTCCTGGCAGGCCCTTTATGCATGCAGAACCCGAATATACCCCCGCGGACAGCAACACCCTTATCTGGGAACCCTCAGAAGACAATCTTGACAGCGTCTGGTATTTTGCGGAAATATGCAATAACAGCGGTTTTGATCCCTATGACTCGGTCAATACGACGTATTACGATACATCCCGGGGCTGGATACCGGAAAACCGCTGGACATTCAGGGGACTTGCGGATCAGGCGCAATATTTCTACCGCGTAATAGCACGCGACAGGGCCGGCAATCAAAGCGCATGGTCGGATACCGTATTTTCCACGCAGGATCACCGGATGCCCTATCCGCCGGTCATCGACCCCCAGCCGGAATTCACGGGCGGGGACAGGATACATGTCAGCTGGCAGCCGCCGCCGGGGGATTGGGATTCACTGTCCTATTCACTGATCTTTTCGTTCACGCCCGATCCCGGTGAGGGATACAGCTGGACCTTTGTGAAAGACAATGAGATCACGATCAACAATCTCGTTGATGACGGGGACGGACAAAAGATCTATTTCTTTGTCAGGAGCAAGAACGAATGGGGTATCGTCAGCAATCCTTCGGCACCGGACAGCACGATACTGGATTACGATATACCCGAAGCTCCGGCTGTCGACGCGCTTCCTCCGGTCACCTCAGCCGACAGCATCCGTATCGTTTTCCATGATGATGAACCCACGAATGCTCTGGAGGCGCTGACCCATCAATTGCGCGTCACGGATAACTGGGAATTCTCCGGTGCAAGTATTATCAATATCAACAATGGTCATGAAGCGATATTCCGTTTCCGGCGCTCCGACCGCAGACTTTATTTTCAGGTCCGGGGTGTTCATGCCGGACACACAGGCAGGTGGTCGGATCGGGTGTATACGACCTATTCGCCCCCGGCGGGTCAACGGGATGTGTATTATGTCAGTCCCGCCGGCAGCAATGCCGTAACACCCAATATGGCCATGGATCCGGCGACGCCTTTCCGCAGTATCCAAAAAGCCTACGATACGGCACTGGCCGGTGATACGATCAAGGTCATGGACGATGACGATACGACGAGCTGTGATTTCCGGGAAAAGCTGGACATCAGCAAAGCGGTCGCGATCGTTGCGTATGACAATGACGGCACAGCGCCCGTCGTCAGTTATCATACCTACCGGGATCCTACTTACATTTTCAAAATATCTTCCGATAATGTGCTTATCAGCGGCCTGCGGATCGATCCGGGTCCCCTCGAGCTGCAGGGAATCACGATCGATAATTCCGGCTCCTGCAGTATCGAAGGCAATACCTTCCTGAATACCTCCCTGAAGCTTCTTTCCGCTGATCATTCCCATATCCGGGACAACCGTTACATCAGCAGCGGGGACGGCCGCGAAAGCTGTGTGATTGTAGAGAACAGCGGGCAAAATAAAATATATGACAACCGCTTCAGCGGGAAAACGGGTGTTGATATCCTTATGTCATCATACAACGACGTTTTCCGTAATACCTTTTGCGGAGACTATGTCAGCTACAATGTGTCCTTGGGAAGAAGAGCCAGTCACATAACGAATTCCCTCTACAATAATATTTACGATAATCAATTTCTGGACGGTGCTTATCTTCTGGTTGACCGGTCCACAGCCAATAATATTTTCGGCAATTCCTTCAACACCTGGAATTACGGCCTGAAGATCATCGAGTCCGGATACAACACGCTTACCGAAAATACATTCTATCGGGGAGTACGGGGATTGATCCTCGATCACGCGCACTACAATAATATTTCCGGCAATGCATTTTCGATGGGCATACAGGATACACCTTTATTACTTAGCAATGCGGCCAAAAATATCATCACCGCGAATGAGTATTTCGAGCGTCAGGGACTTGAGCCCAAGATCGAGTTCCGGGAAGAGAGCATCGGCAACACGCTTTATTATAATCAATTTTACTTTGCGGGCGAATGGCCTCCGGGCACTTATGGTTATGATCCAATACTCGAAAGTGAGAATTCACGGGACAATATCTTTCATTCGCCCAATGAGATCACGCACTATTACGGGGACCGGCGATACACAAGCAAAGATACACTGCATAACGACACCGGTGATGATGATCAGATCATCGATATCCGTCCCGAAGCCTGGTGGCTCGGGAACGGCAGTCTGCATAAAAATGATATGTCGCAGC
>JAGYLW010000139.1 GCA_018400915.1 Fidelibacterota bacterium | reverse complement strand
AGTGGGCCGGGACCAATGCCCTGGTCCCCGATATTGATGATGCCATTGAACAAATGCGTTACCTCTCCCATACGGGATATTTCCCGATGCGTGAATACCGCAGAGCTTTGAAGGGAAGTCCTGAAGAGAAAAGGAAATTCTTTACAGAAACCTGGGAAAAACTCGATCCCACCCCCGGTACCGAACGCAATGAATTGATGAATGAATACTATTACCGCGTGCAGACCGCCAATCAGCGTTTCTCGGGACAGCGTGAAGGCTGGCGCAGCGACAGGGGAATGATCTATATTATTTACGGAGAACCCGATGCCGTTGAAGAACATCACATGGAGATCGATTCCAAACCTTACATTATCTGGTATTATTATTCGGTCAACCGGCGTTTTATCTTTGTTGACTACACCGGTTTCGGCGATTTCCAGTTGTCGGAACCATTGAGCGAGTATTAATGGACAGGCAACGGAAAAAGATCGACAAGATCGATAAAAAGCTGCTTCAACTCCTTGACGAACGCATGGAACTTGCAGAAGAGATCGGGAGGATAAAGAAAGCACGGTCCCTGCCGGTCTATGACGCCCGGCGGGAAGAGGAGCTTGTTAAAAAACTGAAAGTCCTGCCGAAGAAAACCCTCGGGGACGGGGAAATGCAGGAGCTCTTTGAACATATTATCCGTATCAGCCGCCGCCACGGCGAGCGTGGAATGCATCACAACAAATCATGACGATACAGATCGATATCACTTCCTCCTGGCTGCTCTGGCTCGCGTGCCTGATCCTCCCGGCATTCACCGCCGTATGGACGGCCTTTCATGCCAGGGATCCCTTTTTTCGGCGCAGTGTCCGCGTGTCCGTCATTGTATTTCGCTGGATCGCGATCATATTGCTCGTGCTTCTGCTCGCGGATATGCGCATTACCTTCACGAACCGCGAACTGCGGAAAGCGCCGGTCGCGGTACTCTGGGACCTGTCCTCCAGCATGCTGACGGCGGGTGACAAACCTTTTTCCGTACAGGATGTCATGAAAACCGATGCCGGGTCCGCCCTGCAGCGGCAGGCCGACGTGGAACATATTGCGGTCATGACGGAACCACAGACCGTTCCGGAAAACCTGCTTCTTAAAAAAGCCGTCAACGAAAATATTACGGACTGCAGCCGGCTGCTGCGTTATGCGGAACGCCGGGTGAAATTTCAGCATTGCATCCTGATCTCCGACGGGCAGAGTTATCTCGGGGAAGCGCTGGAAAATATCCGCCTGAAAGGCAATATGAAGGTTCATACCGTAGGAGTTGGGGATACCGTTCAGCAAGGCATCCCGGTCCTGGAATCCGTTTATTATCCCGACTATATCACGGGGAAGGATTCAGTGAAACTTCGCTGGGTGTTGAAGAATCCCTCATTAAATCCCCTGGAGGGAAATGTCCGTGTCGAAGAGGGCGGCACCCTGCTTTCCGAGAACAGGATCCGGATCGGTCCCCGGAGCATGCAGGTTTATGAACACCGGTTTCCTCCCATGGAGACGGGACGGCGGAAAATGAAATGGCATTTTTCCCGCGACAGCCTGCGCGCGGAGATCGGTTCACGCGAACTCCGGATCCGTCCGTCCCGGATCCGGGTGCTCTGCGATGCGGAGCCGCCTGACCGGGATGTTGCCATGATCTCAAAAGTGCTTCATGCTTCGGAGCGCTATGACGTGTACCGGCGGGAGGAATGGGAACGGACATATCCCGGCCAGAAGCCGGATGTGCTCATACAGGCCTGGCATCCGGAACACAGGCAGCAATACTACCGGGATGTTCCGGCGATACTTCTTTATCGCGACGGAGGAGATACTTATACAGAAGTGACCGGCCTTGAAATTGAAAGGCCGCGGCCTTATCTGCAGTTCGATCCCGATCCCGTGCGCAACGCCCATTACTGGAAGCAGCTTTCCCCGGTCCTGATACCTTCCCTCAAAGACGGGGGAAAGGTCGTCATGAAAAGCGCATCGGGCCGTCCCTTTATCCTGGAAGATGCACGTTCCGGACGCCTTATCGTGAACAGTGCCGGATTCTGGCGCTGGCAGCTTTCCGGTTACGGAAAAGCCTGGAACGGCATTTACCGGCATCTGCTTGAAGGCATGATCGATGAATCCCTGAGAAGGGAAGGCCGCGGGTTTATCAGTTTTGCACGCAAGGACCTTACGGCAATGCAATATGTCCCCTTTGACATCAGTGTCCAGGTCCGGAACCCTGACCTTCTGGACGCTTCCGTTTCCCGGATCAGCGTTGCGCTTTACGACTCGCTCTTTTCAGTGATACGGCGGCGGGATCACGGTTCCGGGGAAAGCATCACGGAAACCCTGCGCCTTTCCGGCAGGGGAAAATATTATCTTGTTGCGGACCTTCATTCCGGAGGGGAATATATGGAAAGCGATACGAGCATAATACATGTGAGGGAAAATGATCTCGAAACTGCGTTCAGTGGCTGTAATGTCCCTGTGCTCCGGAAGCTGAGCGATGATCACAACGGTGTTTACGTGCACCTGCAGGATATCGGCAGCCTGATCCCCGGAATGGATCTGAAAAAAACATGGCAGACGAAGACGCGGGTCTTTACCGCCCGGAGCTCCCCCATGATCTATATTTTGCTCTTCCTGATTCTCTGTGCGGACTGGGCTTTGCGCAAGCGCTACGGCGGCAGCTAGGGCCGTTCAGGGTCACACCGGGCCATTTATATTCAGTCCCCTCAAACCCTTCAATCTTTTCTTTGTCTGTCCCCTTAGGGCATGGGGCTTGCATCGTCGATTTGTCGAGCTGTCGAGTTGATTCAACTCGACGACTCCACGACTCGACGTTTTCAACCCCTCATCTCCGTTCGGGGTTGTAGGGTATTGGATGGCATCACGCGGTCCCGGCGTTTCGCGCCGGGCTATTCATATTCAGCCCCTCCACCGGGTCGGGGCTGCAAGGTATTCATGCTCTCTAAATGCTAAACGGGATTCAGTCGTCAGATGGTGGGGATCCTGAAATGAATTCAGGATGACGCGTTAGCGTGTGTTCAGGATGACGATGTACATGGCATTTCTGCGTCTTTTCGTCTCAACAACTCAACGTCTCAACAACTCAACGTCTTCTTATTCCAGGCGGTTTTTATCGAATGCCCGTATCCTTTTTCCACGT
>JAGYLW010000138.1 GCA_018400915.1 Fidelibacterota bacterium | reverse complement strand
CGGCTTAAGATCTATTATTGATAAAAAATGCAAAAGACGGAAGATAAAAAGATGAGAAGTAAAGGAGATCATTCATGAAAAGATATTGCGTATTCGCGCTGGCCGGCCTGATGTGCCTGTCACTGTCGCACGCCTATGAGCGCATCTGGGCTCGATACGACCTGATCGATACCGGGAACGATATCACCCGCAGTATTGCCTATGATCCGCTGAGCGATCATGTCTATGTCGCCACACGGCTCAATGACAGCCCCTCTGTGATCGTTCTGGACCCGGAAAACGGTTCTACCCTCGACACCCTTCAACGGCCGGAGGACGGCTATTCCGGGGGAGTGTATCCACTGAATATGGTCAGCGTGGACAACGACGGCGCGATCTATGTATGCAATCTCAGTGTACCCGATATCAGTGCCGCCGACAAATTCAAGATCTACAAATACGAGGATAAAGATGCCGAACCTCAGGTCGTATTTGAGAACGCACTGGACGGAAAACGTTTCGGGGACAGTTTCAGTGCCTGCGGAAGCGGTGAAAATGTACACGTATATGCTTCCGGCATGGGAAATGAGAAACTGGCGGTCCTTACGGTGGGAACTGACAGCCTGGACCTGAACGCGATCCTGACATTGCCCGGTATGGGCGCCGCGCGGCACGGTATCGCTCCGGTCGACCCCGGCGGTGATCTCTGGATCAACGGGACGGATGCCAGCACATTCCCGGTCCATCTGCTGGATGCGGCAGGGAACGTCAAGGCCGTTGTTCCGGATTCCCTGATCGCAACGGGGTCCAGCACAGTGATGAACTGGGAAGTGGGGAACATGAAGATCCTGACCGTGGCAAATCCTTTCCTCAGCAATACGCTCCGTTCGGTGCAGTATGAGGTGTATTCGGACGCCCTGGGAGACAGCTATACGTTTGATTTCCTCGGCAATAATTCCGATTCGCTTCTCTTTGCCTATGAAGGGACAACGCTGAACAACAATATTAACGGCTCGGCAAGTCTGGCATATGACACCACACGTCATCATATGTACGTGGTCATGGGGGTGAACAGCGTGGCCGCGATCGATCTTAACCCTGTGCTGCAGGTCGCAAGTCCCCGTGATCACGGCTATTTCACCATACAGGTGGACGGTGTGAACGAGGAATATACGAATTACGATCATCTTGTGACCAGCGGAGACCGGAAGCTCTACGCCAACTGGTCCGGTCAGCTGATGTACCTCGCACTGAGCGGTAACAGTCTTTACGCGCCCTACCAGTCCCAGCAGCTTTATGTTGCTTTCGACACGGACCCCGAAGGAGAGAACGGGAGCACCGAACCGCCGACAGCGGACGGAGGGGTGGCGGCATTGCCCTTTGCGGCCGATGTGGTAATACGCTTTGACTCGGATACGTCTCCGCTTATCGACCTGAGCAGCAGCGACCCCTCGCGGAAATGGACCGGAGGAGCCGTATACAAATACAACGGAAGCAGCTGGAACAGCACCGACATTGACGGTTTTGATATTAATTACGGCGCCATGGCAGTTGTCGGTGACGGAAATGACAGCCTGATCACCGAGATCGCCGTGGCCAAGACCGCTGCAGGGATCGGCGAGGATCCCGGTGCCGTAAAGTTCATGATCTATCTTGCGGAGGAAGGAAGCAGCGGAGAAATACTTGCGACCTTTCCCGTCAGCAACAACGGTCCGGATTTCAGCGATTATTATGCGCTTGACAGCTTGGGAACGGGACAATTGCCGCGACGCTGCATAAGGCTGAACGAAGGCGTCCCGGTACCGGTTTCACCGCATGTCCCGGATCGTGCCGAACTGGAGGCAAATTATCCGAATCCTTTCAATCCTGTGACCCGTATCGGATATTCCCTTTCCCGCGATGCCGGTGCACAGATACTGCTTTACGACCTTACGGGAAAAAAGATCGCGATCTTGCTTGACAAAGCGCAGAAGGCGGGAAGCTATGAACTTACTTTTGACGCTTCCTCACTGCCGGGCGGTATCTATTTCTACCGGTTGCTCCAGGACGGAAAGATCGTAAAAACCCGGAAGATGCTGCTGATAAAATGAAATTACGCCGGATAAAAACCGTTTTGTTTGTTTTCGGACTGATTGTCTCCTCTTTGCTTCAAGCCGAAGGCAAAGAGCTTCGCGGTGCATGGTTCGCCTGGGCGGGAAGCAACGTTCCTTCCCGGGCGGCCATCGCGGAGGCGATGGAGGCTTTGGCCGAAGCAAATTTCAATGTCGTCTATGCAGATGTATGGCGCTACGGATATCCCTATTTCAGGAGCGAAGTGTTCAAGGCGCATACCGGGCTTTATTCCGATCCCTCCCTGTATTCATCCCTCAGTCCCGAACGCGATGTCCTGGCGGAAATGATCGCCGAAGCGCATCACGCGGGTTTGGAAATCAAGGCATGGTTCGAAGCGGGATTCAATGGCGGTATAACGGAAAGCAGTCCCCTCTGCCAGGCGCATCCGGACTGGCTGGCCAGGGAACAGAACGGCAATGTGGCGTATTACGGACAGGCGGGGCCTTCCTTCATCCATGTATTGCCGGAAGTACAGGATTTCCTGATCGATCTCTGTCGGGAACTGGTGTATAATTACGACATCGACGGCATTGAATTCGACCGTGTTCGTTATCCTTCACTGGATTGCGGCTATGACAGCTATACAAAAGAATTGTACAAAAACGAAACGGGTGCGTATCCGCCAGCCTCTGTATACGAAGCTTCATGGATACGCTGGAGAGCGGACAAACTTACCGCTTTCGTTGCGGAACTGTACGACAGCATCAAGGCGCTGAACCCTTATGTGACGGTCAGTAACGCCCCATTGCCGTGGGGCTATGAACAATTCTGCCAGGATTACGCACCCTGGATCGATGATGGACACCTGGACATCATCTCACCGCAGATGTATATGACGAGTAATTCCGATTATACCTGGCGAATGAACACTGAACTGGCAAAGATCGAACGTGATTCCCTCATGTATCCCGGGATCTCCACGGTGGCCAATTCAAACTATACCGACCCTTCGGAGCTGGCGGAGCAGATACGCACCACGCGCAATGCCGGTCTGAATGGGAATGTGATATGGTATCATCATGAACTGATATACAACGACAATGACTATCTGGCGTACCTGAAAGAAAATGTGTACACCGGAAAAG
>JAGYLW010000137.1 GCA_018400915.1 Fidelibacterota bacterium | reverse complement strand
GCATCCGGGCCGAAATGGCGGATTCCATCGTCAGAAAAAGCTACCGCAGAAAAATGGACCTGCAGCTCGAATGGATGCAGAAGCACGGAGCGGATTACCTGACCCCGGAAGACAGCGGGTACCCGGAGGTGCTGCGCCACATTTACGATGCTCCGCCGCTGCTGATGTATAAGGGAGCACTTGACTGCGTCGATGACACTGCCTTTGCCGTCGTGGGAACGCGGCATCCGGACGATTACGGGAAGACGATGAGCGGGCGCATTGCCGGCGGGATCGCGGAATACGGGATATGCATTGTCAGCGGTATGGCAAAAGGCGTGGATTCCATCGCACACCGTGAGGCGTTAAAACGGGGCGTGCCGACGGTCGCCGTGACGGGAACGCCGCTGGACTGCATCTATCCCGCCGAGAACCGGAGGATCCATGCGCAGATCTGCGAACACGGTGCGGTCTGTTCGGAGCAGCTGATCGGGGACAGGGTCATGCCCGGCAATTTTGTCCGCCGCAACCGCATCATCAGCGGCCTGAGCCGGGGAGTGGTGGTGACCCAGGCCGGGACCCGGAGCGGCGCTCTGGTCACGGCGCTGAACGCGAATGAACAGAACCGGGATGTCTTTGCGGTTCCGGGAGACTGCCTGAAAGGGTACCATACCGGCTGCCACCGGCTTATCCGCCTCGGGGCGAAGATCGTGGAAAAAGCCGAAGATGTGCTGAACGAGTATCCCTTTCTCAAAGCACGGCGGGACCCGCAGAGGAAACGGACCGCGGATCCCGCCCGGATGCGCGGCCTGAACACGGACGAAAAAGCGCTGCTGAAGCTGATCGGCAAAGCCACCCTGCATATCGACAGGCTTTTGTCACTGAGCGGCCTGTCGCAGGGAAAGCTGATGAGCGCCCTGCTGCAGCTTGAGATCAAGGGCTGTGTCAGAGCGGAACCGGGGGATCGTTACCGGCGCATCCTCTGAATGCGGAGCCCCGGGCAAAAAAGCCGTTTTACACTTTGACATTCCCGGATTATTGTAATAATATCGGTGTAACATGACACGATAAGCATATGACAGAACGAAGAAAAACCAATAAGGTCCGGGTGGGGGACACATACATCGGCGGGGACGCTCCCGTTTCCATCCAGAGTATGATCAATACTCCGGGGGACGATGTTGAAAAATCCGTGGAGCAGATCCGGGAACTGGAAGCGGCCGGATGCGACATCGTGCGCATGGCGGTCCCCGACACCCCCGCACTGCGGAGCTTTGCGCAGATCAGGAAGCAGATCGGCATCCCGCTGGTGGCGGACATCCATTTTGACCATAAGCTTGCCCTGGGCGCCCTGGACGCCGGCGCGGACAAGATACGCATCAATCCCGGCAATATCGGTCCGGAGGAACGCATCCGCGCCGTGCTGTCTGCATGCCGCGCCCGCAATGTCCCGATCCGCATCGGGGTCAACGGCGGCTCCCTGGAAAAGGATCTGCTGGAAAAATACGGGCATCCGGTCCCCGAAGCCCTGGTGGAAAGCGCGGAACGTCACTTGCGTATCTGCCGGGAAGCGGAGTTCGACCGGGTGATCGTCTCGATCAAATCTTCCCGCGTGCCGGACATGATACAGGCCAACCTGCTGTTCTCGGAACGTTATGAGCATCCCCTGCACCTGGGGGTCACGGAAGCCGGTACGGAGCATTCCGGCAGTCTCCGTTCCGCCGTCGGGATCGGCACGCTTCTGGCCGTCGGGATCGGCGATACGATCCGCGTATCGCTGTCCGCGGACCCCGTCAGGGAGATTGGTGTAGCGAAGCAGATCCTGCAGGCGCTTGAGCTTCGCCGCGGCGGCGTAAGGGTCATCAGCTGTCCGACCTGCGGGCGCTCTTCCTTTGACGTGAGCGCCGTGGCGGAAGCACTGGAGCGCCGTGTGCAGGACATCGCCAGGGACATGACCGTTGCCGTCATGGGCTGCGTGGTGAACGGTCCCGGCGAGGCCAAAGAGGCCGATATCGGCATCGCAGGTGCGGGACCGGGGAAGGTCATGCTGTTCGAGAACGGAAACAAAACCGGCATTCTGCCGTTACAGGGAATTGTTGACATCCTGACCGCGCGCATCCTGAAAAGGTAAGACTTGCATTTCTCGCAAAGAGTATGTAAAATTATGAAAAATTTGAGGATAATGATATGAATACGCATGAATTCTTTCAGTCCCTGGGATTAACGAAAACAAATTTCTATATTTTCCTGGCAAGCCTGGCGGTGATCGTTTTCGGATATATTTTGATGGCGCTCGGCGACACCTATGATGTCCTCTCCCTGTATATCAGTCCGATCGTGCTGACGGTGGGCTATGTGATCATCCTCCCCGCTTCGATCCTGTATAAGAAGCACAAAAACAAATAAATATTTTTCCCCTTTGAGCGGAATTCTTTATATTCCCGTATCAAATACGGGGATTTTTTTATATGCGGGAAAAATACGGATTACTTCTTGATTTCGACGGGGTTGTGGTGGACAGTGAGCCGCTGTACGAAAAGGCCATGAATGTACAGTTCCGCAAGTACGGCATTTCCGTTCAGCCTGAAGACTGGCTTTTTTTCAAGGGGAAGGACGCAAAGGCCGTCTTTCCCTATATCCGCGATAAATACGACAGGGACCTGGATACGGAACGCATGGAAAGGGATTACCGTTCCGACCTTCTGCGTGAATTCAGGGACCATATGGACTATGTGCCGGGCTTTCCGGGGTTTTTCCGTGAAACGCTCGACGATTTTACCAATGTGCTGGTGACCTCCACGTCGCGGGAGATCATGGAATGGACCTTTGCAAACATTGCGGTGGAGAACGTCTTCTCGCACATGATCACTTCCACGGAAGTCCGCCGTACGAAACCGCATCCCGAGCCCTACCTGAAGGCATCGGAGAGGATCGGGATCCCCGTTGAAAAATGCGTGGTGATCGAGGATTCCGTGAACGGCATCCGCTCCGGCCGGGCGGCGGGAGCGAAGGTGGTTGCCATCACAAGCACCTTTCCCGGGGAGGTCCTGCAGGAAGCGAACCTGATCGTACAATCCTACGATGAGCTGTCCGCCGCAAGGCTTATCCGGCTTATACGGGAAGATCCATGAGGCTGAAAGCGATTCTCGGCATGGACAGGCGCCTGCTCCCGCTTATGGTGGGCTGGCTGATCAATTCCCTGGGCTTCGGCGCCGTCGTGCCCTTCATGACGGTCTATTTTCACACCGAGCGCGGCA
>JAGYLW010000136.1 GCA_018400915.1 Fidelibacterota bacterium | reverse complement strand
GCACTTCCGTAAGTCGAACAACTCAACAACTCAACGTCTTCCGTCTCTCAGTCGCCAGATGTTGGGGATCCCGATCCGTCAGCTGACGGACGGGATGACAGGCCGATGGTTGTTCGGGATGACGGCGAAGGTTTCCCTTCGTCTCAACAACTCAACAACTCAACGACTCAACAATTTTATACCCTTGTTCTTATTCTTTTTCGTGTTGACCCCCCCCTTCCGTCAATTGCCGGAGCGCAGGACGGGCTGTGCCGCTTGTGGTGAGCATATCGTCAGCGGTGGAATTTTTTAACGACAAAACTCCGAAATTTCCTGATGTTCCGCAGCATAAGGGCGGCCAGGCTCAGGGGGATCAAGGCCGCGATCACGATCAGTGACCAGCTGAGCGCATACGCCTGCGTCTGATAATAGGTGACCACAAGGTCAATGACAATGGAAAGCAACGCGGCATTCGTAAGGATAACGGCGAGGTAATTGTAGATGTCAAAAGAGATCGCCCTGATAATGAAAAAGGAGATAAGCGTGAAAAACAGCGTCGCAAGATAGATGGGGAGGACGAATTTCATGATAATGGTGTTATCCGTCAGCATAAAGGCGAAAAGCGCCGTAAAAAGCAGCGATGCCAGTACGTAGTAAAGGATCATGGGGATCCATCTTTTCACGCGTTCGGAAATGAAAATACCGTTCATCATGATCCATATGAAAACAATGCCCGCGGAAGCGAATTTCGCCCAGTGGAGATCTCCGGAAATGACCAGGTTCAGCACCAGCAGGTAGGCTGCCGTCACAAAAGAAACAAAGGTATAAAGCCCGAAAAAACTGTTCTTTATCCTCATCAGCGGGTAGGCCAGAACACACCAGAGGTAGATCAGGGAAGAAACCGGGATCAGCGCCCAGCTGATCTGACGGTCATGAATAAAATCGATAAGCAGCAGGATCACGATATACATTGAGAATACAAGCGTAATGACCGTACCGGCAAGAAACCGCCGCATGGGTTTTGTCTGGGGGTCCCCCGCATTTTCACGGTACAGCGGAAAATCCCGTGTCTGCGGTTTTCGTTTTACCCGGGGGTCCGAAACCTCCGTTCCGCAGAGGGGGCATTTTTCATGATAATCGGCGAGTTCTACCCCGCAATGAACACAATAGGACATAAGTGACCTCAATTGCTTATTATTCTGACATGTGCCCCGAGCTCGACAAGCCGCCGGAAGACATGCCGCTCAACGCCGGCTTCCTGACATACGCGGCCGAAGGTAATATGCAGTGCATTCTTGTATCCGAGTACCGCACAGGCGGTGAGGGTTTGCGTGGGAGGCCCCAGCATGAATCCCATATGCTCTACATGTTCCTCAAGTGCGTCCGGAAGCCGCACCGCTCCCAGATTGGACAGAGTGCCGGAGAACTGTGCATGCCCCTGCGTGTTGGAGACGTACCGGATCACAAGATCCTTCACAGGGACCGGAGTATGTTTTATGAGCGCGTTGCTGCTTAGCGAGCAGTTGTCTTTTACCATGGCCAGCAAATTGTCCCTGGAAGCCCGGGTGCGCACAAATGTTTTCAGAAGACCAATGATATCCCCGAGATCCCGCACCTTTGCGGGATCAATGCGGGGTACGATGAACAGCGAGAAATTACGCATGGACCGGACGGGATACAGGTTCCGCATATTGACCGGGATCGACAGGCCGACCGGCCTGTGCTTTTTCCGGTTCCTGATCTGGGTATTCTGTATATGTATCAGCGCTTCGATATACAATGCCGCCAGGAATTCCGTGACCTTTGCCTGATATGCTTTTGCGACAGACTTGATATCCTTCATGGCAACCACTCCGCTGATAATGCGGAATGCTCCGAGCGGAAGCAGGTTTCCCCGGATTTTAAAGACCCGCTGGGTGGAAAAGAGACTGCGTTCTTTCGGCACGTCTTTTAGCCGGTGTTTCTCGATCTCAAGCACTCTCAGGAATGCATCTCCGTATTCTTCCGCAGCGGGAGTATCCTGCGGATCCATAACGCCTTCGGGAATGGCGCCGATGCTTCCTTCCAGCAGGAGATATTGTGCCACCAGGGTTTTCAGGAACTCCATGCAGCCGCTGCCGTCGCTGAGAATATGCGAGAATTCCACGGCAATACGTGCTTTATATACACGCACCCGGTACAGATATCCGTTATTGTACGAAGGGTAAAGACGTTCACAGGGATAAGGTGTCTCCGGCCAGAGAATAAAGGGCTTTTCGTTCTTCTCCAGATAATGCCAGAACAGGCCCCGGCGGAGCCGGACGTTGTAATAGGGGAAGCGCGGCCTGAGGGTCTCCAGGGCGCGGTGAAGCACGGAAAGGTCAATGCTGTGCTTCAGCGTCATGGAAAAACGGAATATGTTGGTGTTCTCCGGTGATTCCAGAGCGGGATAGATCTTTGCCGAAGTATCCAGGCGGTACCAGGCGTGTTGATTGTTGTAAGGATCTTTCATTGCAATTTATACCGTGATTCTACGTAATGATACAATGATTACGGTAAAAACCGAAGCGTTTTATCCGGATAAAAAATTAAGATGTATCCCGCCGGCTTATTTTATATATTCTTTCATGCAGGAAATACCCTTACAAAAACCCGCCCGGAATATCCTGAAAACTGCAGCATCTCTGCAGAAGAAGAAATTTCGCGACAGCGAACAACGATTCCTGATCGAAGGGATCCTTCCCCTGGAGGAGGCGCTCAAAAGCAGCTACCGGATCAGGGAGATCTTTGTGGTCGGGGAAATTTCGCAGGAGCCGCATGTGTCCCGGCTTTTGCTTAAGGCCCGGGAGGAACATCATGCCGCCTGCTATGAAATAAGCCGGCAGGAACTGAAAAGGATCTCCTGTGAGCAGACGCCCCAGGGGCTTGTGGCCGTGGCGGAGAAAAAAACATTCAGGGCGGAAGCCCTGACAGGAGATCTTCTGCTGATGGACCGGATCCGTGATCCGGGGAATGCGGGGACCCTTTTCCGGATCGCGCACTGGTTCGGGCTCGGCGGGGTGCTGATGATGCAGGGCAGTGTTGATGCCTGCAACCCCAAAACGGTCAGGGCAGGCATGGGTTCGGTTTTTCACATGCCCTATCTTGAAATTGATACACTGCCGGAAACGCTGAGGTCCGGCCGCACCCTCTTGCTAAGCAAGGCACACAAGAACGCCGATATCAGGGATCTGCGGAAAGAAGCGCTGCAGCCGTTCATCCTGGTCATCGGAAATGAAAGCCGGGGCGTTTCCGGAGCATTTGATCATTATCCCCACCTCGACGTTAC
>JAGYLW010000135.1 GCA_018400915.1 Fidelibacterota bacterium | reverse complement strand
TCAGCTGACGGACGGGATGACATTATAAATAATTCGTGTTAATCCGTGTGAGATTATTCGTGTAATTCGTGGATAGTCCGTCTCAACGATTCAACAACTCAACAACAAATTAACGAATTAACAGATTAACAAATCAATATTCCAACGTCTCAACGTTGTTTTTGTTTTAGCCCTTGACAAAGGATGAAAAATCCGCGAACTTTTTCAGGAAGCACCGGGAGAAAAAATGCCTAAACCCATAAGACGCTCACGATGGATCATCAAAGAACCGGAAGAGGACAAGCGTATCCATCTTCATTCCCTGCACCCGAGGCGCCGTCCCAAACGGCCGCTGATCTGGCATCTTATCGTATTCCTTATCGTATTATTCCTGTTCTTTCACTTTCTGCACTGATCCCGCCGGGACTTTGATAAACTGGGCGAGCATAAGGGAAACCAGAGCGATGCCGGCCCCCGCGATAAAAGGGATCTTCCAGTTCAGCATCCACAGCACTCCCCCGATCGCCGGAATGATCACCGCAGAGATATGGTTAATGGAAAAACTCACTCCCATTGACGGCGCAATATCACGCGGATCCGCCGTTTTCTGGAAATAGGTATGGATGCCGATCGTAAAATTAAAGAATACATGGTCGAGCACATAAAGGGAAGCGGCGACAAAAGGGTCTTCAAATATCGCATAGCTGAGAAAAATGAGGATAAGACAGATATATTCCACACTCAGCATCACCCGCTCTCCAAAACGGTTTATCGCCTTGCCGATATAGGGACTGAGCAGCCAGGTGATCAGATTGTTAATCACAAAAAGCGCGGAGATCTCCCAGACACTGAAGGCATATTTCTGTACGAGCATGAAAACGGCGAATACCACGAATATCTGCCGGCGCGCTCCGCTGAGAAAATTCAGTGCATAGAACAGCCAGTATTTTTTCCTGAACAGCATCTTTTTATGCTGGAGCGGAAGGTCCTTATCGGCAGGATCCTTGCCCAGGGAACGGATACCGACGGCAATGATGACCGCACCCAGTATCCAGTACGCCGTGGTAAGCGGAATATCCGTAAAACGGAACACGGCCCAGATCACCACCCCCACGGCAATATTGGCCACTGCGGTAAGACTGCGCCACTGCGCCAGTACAAGTGGGGACTGTTCGCGGTTAAAATACTGGAGTACCAGTGACTGACGGGTCGTTTCAAAATAATGGTATCCCAGGGACATGATGAAAGTGGTGAAGAGCAGGCCGTGAAAAGACGTGAATATCCCGGTCAGGATAATGCCGGCACCGAAAAGGATCATCGTATAGGCGGAAAGCCGGTGCTCCCGGAACACCAGCAAGACGTATACCACCAGAAAGGTCAGAAAACCCGGAAGCTCCCGCAGGGACTGTACGACTCCTATCTGCAGCCCGGTCAGGCCGATGTATTCCACTGCATAATTATTCAGGAGGGTCCGCCAGGCCTGATGCCCGGCAGAAGCGACAATGACCAGCAGCACCAGGTAGCGGTACATCGGATTGCGTTTAATTTCCCGGGGGAATTTGCCCATATTCTCTCAACTTCCCGTAACAGCGATCAATGGCAGCATTTTCAGATTAAAAACAGTAAAATAAAGGACCCATGCACGGCGGAAGTCAACTGCCACGCCCGAGAGGAGTCGAACCCCTAGCCTTCTGGTCCGTAGCCAGACGCTCTATCCAATTGAGCTACGGGCGCATACACTTCGATATCAACGTAGCGCGTACGGGACTCGAACCCGTGTTACCGACGTGAGAGGCCAGCGTCCTAACCGCTAGACGAACGCGCCGAATCAGCTGGGTTGCAGGGATTCGAACCCCGATTCTACGGTCCAGAGCCGCATGTCCTGCCATTAGACGACAACCCATTCAAAAGCCGTCAAATATAAAAATATTTCCTTCTAAAGCAAATGGTTTTTTATACGGATAAACCGGCCGTCTTTGATGCGTGTCCGTGGAGATAACCCTTTTTTTCCTGCGCTAAATGGCCTGCAAAACAGAAACATGCTATTTATTTTTATTCCCGGTATATTCTTCATATATTCTCTATCACAGAAAAAAGGAGAAACACTATGGCTTCTACCGTGAAAGTACAACTGCAAAGTCTGAACAGGGACCTGACCTTCGCCGCGAAAAGCGCTTCAGGTCACTGGACGATGATCGACACGGGCGAAAAGGGCGGAGGGAATCAGGCCGCCCCCACCCCCCTTGAGTTACTGCTCGAAGCGCTGGGCGGCTGTACGGGAATGGACACCCTTTCCATCCTGAAGAAAAAACGCACTCCCTTCAGACACCTGGAGGTCTTCGTCGAAGGTGAAAAACGTGAAGAACATCCCCGGTCCTTTACCGGGATCACACTGCGCTTCGTCCTGCATTCGGAGGGCGGCGACAAGGCGCTCCGGGACCTTCAGCGCGCCGCGGCGCTGAGTTATGAGAAATACTGCACGGTATCCAATATGCTGAAAGCTTCCGCCGACATCAGCTACAGCACCGAGATCGTTGACGGAGGATGATGTGACCGACATTAAAAAACTGGCACGGGATATTTCCCGTGTGGAGAACGATGCACCGGAAGCGAAAGCACTTCTGGATGCCGCATGGAAATCCGGAAAATATGCCTATCGTATCGGCATCACGGGCCCCCCGGGTTCCGGGAAAAGTACCCTGGTCAACTGCCTGGCATCTCTCTTCAGCGATGCGGGAAAAAAGACCGCCGTGATCAGCGTGGACCCCTCTTCCCCCTTTACCGGCGGAGCCATTCTGGGCGACCGCATACGCATGAACGAACTCAGTGGAAAAACGAACGTCTACATACGCTCGATGGCCACCCGCGGAAGCCTGGGCGGCCTGAGCATGAAAACCCACGACGTCTGCGATATCCTGGACGGGCACGGTTTCGATGTCATTCTGATCGAGACCGTCGGGGTCGGGCAGATCGAACTGGACATTGCCCAGGCGGCGGACGTCACCATGACGGTCCTGGTACCGGAATCCGGCGACGACATCCAGGCCATGAAGGCCGGTATTATGGAGATCAGCGATATCTTCGTCGTCAACAAGTCCGACCGCCACGGCGTGAACGCGATGGTCCTCAATCTGCAGTCCCTCGTCAACCTCCGGAACAAGTACAGCACGCTCCCGTGGGAACAGCCGGTCATCAAGACCGTTGCAACGAAAAACAAGGGCGTGCAGAGGCTGTATGAGGTCCTTGATGAATATAAGAACATGCTGAAAAAAGACGATCACTGGCAGGAGGTCCGGAATGAGCGATTAAAGAACAAGGTGCTTCAGCTGATCGACGACTCGCTCGCCCGGTCCTTCTGGACACCGGAAAGAAAACGGTTCCTGCATAAGGAGC
>JAGYLW010000134.1 GCA_018400915.1 Fidelibacterota bacterium | reverse complement strand
CGCATCGCGGGCATTGGCCACGTCCGTGTAATGCTCGTCCATCCAGTGCTCCAGATGACTCGCGTAGACCTTCAGGTTCTCCGGCCTGTTGTCCGCCCGATCCCGGTTGATGTGATGGACCTCCTCCTCCGCCGTCAACGATCGGCCAAGTATCTTCTCGGCTACCGGAATGTGCTCCAGAACATACCCATTCTGTCGCGCTCGCGGATGGCTCGGATTCCGTATCATCCGATACCCTTTCTCCGGCTCGATATAGCTCCCCCCGCTCCACGCCGGATTGTTTTCTCCTGCCAGCTTCGGATTCGGACCCCTCGGGCCAAACGCCTTGTGAACCTTGTTCCTGCAAGCCGTAGAGCAAAACTTTCCCTTGTTCTTGAGGAGCAGATTCGGGCGTCGGTAGATCGCTTCCCCGCACAAGTCGCACGTCGTGTTTGGTTGTCTGTTTGCCATGCCCATCTCCAGTTTCGTGATGGATACATGATACAGCATTCCCACTTTCAGAACAAACACATACGCCAGCTCTGCGCAGGTTAAAGCCTTTGCTAAACCCGGACCCGTAAACCCACATCACCGTATCGCGGATCTCCCATCCTGCATCCTCGATCGCGACAGCGAGCCGGTGGAACGTGCGGGTGCCGCCGAACGCAAGCAGATGGGCGCCGGGCTTGGCGACACGCAGGGCTTCCGTAAATGAGTCGTGCATGAATTCCTGGTAAGCAATGCCCTCGCGATCGTGCTCTTTGCAGGGGACACCAAACGTGCCGCCCTGAGGCATTTTCTGGACAGCACCGCAGAAACGGACAACGCGGAAAAAGTATTGAAAAAGATAGCGAACCTGACGGTCCTGACCGACCAGAAAGGATAATATGCAGCATTATACATTGATCATCTTCGGCGGGACCGGGGACCTGACAAGACGGAAACTTATTCCCGCCGTTCGGGAACTTGTCCGTAAGGACCCGGAAATGGCTGTCAGCGTGCTGGGGATCGGGAGGACCCCTTTGTCAGGAAATGATTATAAGACACTGCTCCTGCAGGGGGAGGACCTGCCGCCGCGGATGACGATCCATTATTATACCGGAAATGTAATGGAACCTGATTCCATGGCCGGCCTGCGGGAAAAGATCGAGTCCGTTGAAAGCGGCATGCCCGCCGGAAGGATCTTCTATCTTGCAACGAGCTATAAACTCTTCGGCAGGATCGCAAAATGCATCCGCTCCTGCTGTACGGAGAACGATAAATTTTTTACCCGCATTATCGCGGAAAAGCCCTTCGGCAGTGATAGAAAGTCCTTCAACAGGCTGAATGAAGAACTGAAAACCCATTTTACGGAATCACAGATCTACCGCGCGGACCACTATCTGGCAAAGGGCACCGTTGACAACATTCTCCGTACACGTTTTTCCAATCCGTTATTCGAGAGCGTGTGGAACTCCGGTTTTATTTCCCGGATCACCATAGCGGTCGAAGAGAAACTGGGCGTGGCAAACCGTACCGGCTATTATGACCAGACCGGCGCCATCAAGGACATGGTCCAGAACCATCTTCTGCAGACGCTTTCACTGATCCTGATGAACACGACCCGCCCGCTTGAAGAATCATCGTTCCGGCAAGCCAAGATAAATGCGATCGACAACCTGTATTTCGATCACGAGATCCGCACCGGCCAGTACCGGGGATATCTTGACGAGGTGCAAAATATCAACCCCGGGTCGGAGACCGAAACCTTCGCCGAATTGAAACTGCATTCCCGGGATCCCCGCTGGAAAGGCACCGGGATCGTACTCCGGACCGGAAAAAAACTGAAAAAGCGGCAGGCATATATTGAAATCGAATTCAGGGGGACGTCCTGCAGTGTCTGCCCCGAACCCGGACACGTATCGAACAAACTGATCCTGCATATCCAGCCCCTGCAGAATGTGGAACTGACGATCAATACGACCCTTCCCGGGGAAAAAGCGGAACTGAAACCCGTGAAAATGACCTTCTGCCCCACCTGCGAATTCAGGAGCAACACCCCGGAGGCCTATGAAATGATCCTCAAAGAATGCCTCCGCGGCAATAAGCGTCTGTTCATGAATGCGGAGGAGCTGGATATCGCCTGGCGGCTGACCGACAGTATCCTGGAGGATCTGAAAGAACGGAAACCCGTAATCTATGAACCCGGCAGTACGGGGCCGGCCGATGGGAACGCCGGCGGACAAGATCAATAAGAAAGGAACTATCGGAGATGAAACATCGAACACTTTCCGCTGTGAAAAAGGATATCCGGAAAGATTATGCCAAACGCGTCATTTTCAATGCGGAGGAATTGCCCGGAAGCGGCCACATGCTCCAGGAAGTCACCATTCCTCCGCACACCCGCCAGCGGGCGCATTACCATGAAACACAGACGGAGATCTTCTTTGTCCTGGAGGGCGAATCCGAGATCCATATCGACGATGAACAATTCCGCGCCGGACCCGGCGATGCCTTTGTCTGTTCGCCCGGCGAGGTGCACTTCCTGCATAACCGCTCGGCCGCACCTTTCCGGCTTCTGGTAATGAAGATCGACCGGCCGGCGGATCATGAGGATTCGGTCTGGATGGAAGAAAAGGGAGGTTCCGGGCAATGAAGCCTGTCACATACAAACCCATCGGCATTATCCGTTCCCCTTTCCGGGAGACCCGGGGCACCCCCATACAGCCGGCGGCGGGAAAGGGCGTCCGGGGACATGTGGAGCTCTTTCCCGAATTTATCGAAGGACTGAAAGATCTTGACAGCTTTTCCCATATCATGCTGATCTTTCATCTTCATTTATCGCGGAAAGTAAAGCTGACCGCAAAACCTTATATGGAAAACGAGGAGCACGGTATCTTTGCCATCCGGGGTCCGAGCCGGCCCAATCCCATCGGCATCTCCCGCGTCCGCCTGACAGGGATCAAAGGCAATATTTTATATATACAGGATCTCGACATCGTCGACGGCACTCCGCTGCTGGATATCAAGCCGTGGGTGCCCGCATTCGACGCAGAGGAAAACATACGGACGGGGTGGCTGGAAAAGAACGTGCATAAACTCCCGGAGGCAAAGGACGATGGAAGATTTTCCGAATGACTGCGGCATAAGTAAAACAATAACTGTCGGCTTGATCTGCGTTTTGACTCTGGATGGAAAGGAAGGACAATGAATCTTTATCATGTCGATGCGTTTACGGAGGAACTGTTCAGCGGCAATCCGGCCGGCGTCTGCATCCTGGAACAAGACATTTCCGATGCGCAAAAGTTACGGATCGCGGCTGAGCTCAAACATTCCGAGACCGCCTTTGTGCTCCTGCGGGAAAAGGATATCTCCCTTCGCTGGTTCACACCGGAAACGGAGGTTCCGCTTTGCGGTCACGCCACCCTTTCCGCCGCACATATTCTTTTTGAGAAAA
>JAGYLW010000133.1 GCA_018400915.1 Fidelibacterota bacterium | reverse complement strand
GTATGGTAAGCCTGTTTCCCTCATGCTCTCCCGGGAGACATGAACGCGCCTCCACCATGGAAACGGAAGCGATGCTGGGCAGGGCCTCCCCCCGGAATCCGAGCGTATGGATATCCTCAAGGTCTTCAAGGCGTACGATCTTGCTTGTTGCATACTGCTCAAAAGCCAGCAGCAGATCGTCCCCGTTCATTCCCGTCCCGTTATCGACGACCCGGATCTGGTCCTTTCCCCCGTTCTCAATGGAGACCAGGATCTCGGTGGCCCCGGCGTCAATGGCGTTCTCCATCAATTCCTTCACCACGGAGGAAGGTCGCTGGACCACCTCTCCGGCTGCGATCTTATTGGCAAGCTGTTCGGATAAAATGCGTATTCCCGGCAATCGGAACTCCTTTTTCGTTGGTAAGATAAATTTTTTGCAGAAAAAGCAAAAGACATTTTATCACTTATACCGGAATAAGCAATGTCAGGCTTTCACCCGTCCCTTCCGGAAAATAATGAGGCGTTTCCCGGTCTGAAGCGTATCAAAACAAAATCTCCCGCGTATCCACTCCAGGGACCGCCGGTGATAAAAAAAGACATGTGTCGGGTCGTTCTTGTAATACCAGTCCGCAAAAACGATATCATCCTCATACAATTCCGTCATGCAGTAAAGGGCGCCGCCCGGCCTTAAAAGGGCTGTCAGACGGGAAAATTCCCGGCAGGGGACATGAAAATGTTCAATGACCTCACTGCAGACGATATAATCGTACGGCTCTGAAAGCACTCCCGGATCCGGGTGAAAGAAAGGATCATAAACTTCCGGGGAATACCCGTTTTTCCTCAGCATTGCCGTGATCACCGGTCCGGTGCCCGCACCGAAATCCAGTCCCCGGTGCCTGGAGGTAAAATCCCGCAATACCGCATAGACGAGCGGACGAACGAATTGCTGATAGCGTTTATCCTCCGTATCGTTATTGTGTTCCAGATAGCGCGCTTTCTCTTCTTCCGCAGAAGGATGGTCCTCCGGGTGCATGGCGATCCCCCTGCAAAAGGCACAGCGGTAGTAGTCGCGGTCGCGGAAATGCAGCAAAAATGATACGGATCCCCCGCAGAGGGGACATGAAAATAAAGCTTCAGGCCCGGGATCAGACATCGGAACCTGCTGAAAACGTGTTGAGATCCGGGTACACCTTAATCCTGGGATTTATACCGGATCAGCGCCAGCAAACCCACAATGAACAGAAACGTTTCGACGACCCAGGACAGGTAAATAACGGCATTGGCCTGAAAGCCGGAGATCAGGAGGGCAAAACCGCGCAGAAGCACGACCCCGGCCATTGTGAACACCAGTGCTGCAAGCGCCGGCGTAACCCAGGCCGGCCGTTTCGCCGACAAGGCAAAAAAAGCGGCCAGGCCCAGTTCGATACCGCCGTAAAAGGCCCGCAATTCCACTTTCCCGGATATGCTCAGGGCACCGACACCGGCGCTTTCCAGAAGGCCGGGCGCAATGAACAGCAGCAAGCCGAAGATGGCAAAACCGGCGGCCGCAAGGCCAAGGGCGAATTTTTGTAACTTCATGAGCACAGCTCCTTTTCAAATAACTTCAAAGCTTTTATTAATTTTTCCTTTTCACCGTCATCCCGCAGGTATCCTCCGTCGGCATCCCATTTTTCATAGAAACTCCCCAGAGAGTATGAAGATACCACCCTGCCGCCCCAGAAAGGGATCAGGGAACGGATCTGTTCAAGGTTATGCGCGCCGCCGCGGATACCGGGAGAGGTACTCAGCAGGCAGACGGGCTTGCTGTTGAAGACCGGATGCTCTATGCGCGAAAGCCAGTCTATCGTATTTTTGAAAACCGGCGTCACGGAACCGTTATGTTCCGGAAGGGAGATCAAAAACCCGTCCCGGCGTTCAAACATTTCATTCAGTTTCAGCATTTTTTCCGGGAACCCTTCCCGCACTTCAATGTCCATACTGTAGAGGGGCGCCGGAAAATCGCAGAGGCTGATGACCTCTGTACGGCACGTTTTCAGTAAACCCGCCGCACAGACCGCAAGCTGCTGGTTGATCGACACGGAGCTGTTGCTGCCGCCAAAGACGAGAACACTCTTCATCGCAGTTGCCTCCCGGGATTTAAAGGATCATCAACGGAAGATACTGCCGCAATAATCACCGGAATCCGGAAAATGCCCGCATCATGAAGATCCGGTCCTGAAAATCCTGAAGTTCGTCATCATCCGTCATGATCTGTGGAGGCAGAGGGATTTGAACCCACGGCCTTTCGCATGTGAGGCGAATGCTCTGACCGACTGAGCTATGCCTCCGGTCTTCTTTATGAATTTAATGCTTTTTTACCGGCAATTGCAATACAGAAGTTGCAGGAAATGATCTTTGTGCCCCGGCAGTGAAGATCCGGGCTTCTGCGGCACAATACACACTCCTCCCGGAGACGGCGCCGGCACTGAAAGCTCCCCGGCTGAATGCTGAATGCAAAAATGATAAAAATCTTGAAATTTCCGGGGAACATGTTAAATTTAGCGTCTTATACAGGATGCAGCAATTCCGGACAAAGGAGGGGCCGGAGACCGTCATACATGAGGAGCCGGTAATGAAGAACATGCAGGAAATCCATGCTTTTTCCGAACTTGAGGAACAGCTTGAGCGGCACGACCGCTTATACCTTTTACTGTACAAAAAAGGCAACGAGAGCAGTGACTGTGCCTACGCCAATATCCGCGAGGCTGCCGGCAGCACGGAGGACGTCAATCTGCTTTTTGCGGATGTGAACCGGGTGCGCGATATTCATCCGCGATACGATATCACCAGCGCTCCGAGTCTGCTGGAATTCCGGGATTCCGAGCTGAAAAACGTAATCCGCGGATGCAATGACAACGGACACTACAAGCACGTTTTTCAGCACACCGAAAGAAAAAGCGCAGGGGATACCTCCGCCGGCAGGCCCGCAAAACGGGTGACGGTGTATTCCACTCCCGCCTGCTCCTGGTGCAACACCCTGAAGCGCTATCTCCGCGAACATCACATCCCCTTCAGGGACACGGACGTATCACGGGATATGCGGGCTGCCGGGGAAATGGTGGCGCGCAGCGGGCAGCGCGGTGTACCGCAGACGGATATCAACGGAAAGATCATCGTGGGATTCGACAAAGAGCGTCTGAATACATTACTGGAAATAAAAGGATAAAAAAAGAAAGGGCAGTGATATGAAAGAATTACAACCGGTAAACGAATACGTGCTTCTGGACTACTCCGAGAAAAAAGAGGACAAAAAGACCCCCTCGGGGCTCATTATCCCGGATACGGCAAAGGAGAAAAAGACCACCGCCAAAGTGCTTGCCGTAAGCCATATCGAGAATGTCGAAGTGAAGGTCGGCGATACCGTTCTCTTTAAGGAATACAGCGGTAATGAGATCGACTTTAACGGTAAAA
>JAGYLW010000132.1 GCA_018400915.1 Fidelibacterota bacterium | reverse complement strand
AATAGGGGGTACTGGAAAACATGGGTGCTTGAATCCCTTCCTCTCCGCAACCCCCGCATACCGGATACTGCCGCGCCGGGTTTATATGTCCATTTAATAAAATCCACGAAATTCATTTTTTATACCGCATAGAATTATACTATATTGTATTATACATAGTGGTATAATTTGGAGAAAAACATGAAAAGGGACATAAAGCGGTCTGCCGGTTTGTGTATAGTTACACTGCTTATTATCGGACTTTTGGGCGGATGCGGCTTATTTCAGCCGGATACTCCGGTTATGGCGGAAGAAGAATATGCGGTCATGAAAAAGATTTTATTGTACGGGTCATATCATCTACCGCGGGTACATGTCGTCGACCGGACCCGCACCCTGGCAGATTGCAGCGATATGGAAACCAGGCTGCTGGCCGACAGCGAAATTGCCGATGCCGGGCCATGGCTCAATATGCTGGACTCCTTTACCGGAAAGAACCGCTTCCCGGCCCTGATCGATACCTCCGCCTTGTTTACATGGATGCAATATATTTCCGAAACAGAGGTTGTTACATTTAAAAGCCTGACGGATTACCACGAGCAATATCCCGAAAACTCCGGTTATGTCAGGCTTACACGCCCGGTATTCAATGACAGCGGCGACAGCGCAATTGCAGAATTTTCTTTTTACAGCGCCATGATGAATTGTCCATCGCCCGTCCGCCATATGTATCTTTTGGTAAAGGAAGAGGAGTGGCGTATTTACCGCACCTTCAATTATTGTCCGCCGACATTCGAATCGAACGGATCCTGGCTGGAAGCACTGATCTATAACGCGGAAAATGCACCGGGCGTGCCTTATACCCAGGCTGTGTGGAGCTACGAATATCAGGGAGATCTTGTATATTATACCCTTGCGCTTCCCGGTCACGACGATAACTACGTCTACGACAGCAGCGGGACCTGTCTTGGCGCTCCGGACGGCGGCTGGAATAACCTCGGAGACGGCAGTCTGCAGGATTTTTTCGAGAGCGCCCAAAATCCGACCTTGATCTGGGTCAGAAACGTGCCTGTTATACCGGGAGCAAATGAGGAATATCAGATCATGAATGCCGCACTTGAGTGTATCTTTCCCCGGCGGGATTACCTGCATCTTATCGACAGTACAAGCGCCTATACGGAGCATTTTTCCTATAAATACAAACTGGATGACGGCGGTATAGAATACGACTCTCTGATGCTGGAAGATTATCTCAGCAAAAACCGGCAACCGCTGACCCTGGATGAAACGTATCTGAGCGATGCGGTACATATCGTTCCTAAAGCGGAGCTGGATTCCCTGTGGGAGCAATACGAATATCCGCTGGACTGGCAGGAATACTATCGCCGGTATCCGCTTTCAAACGGGTATATCGAGATCTCGCGGCCCGGGATCGCACCGGACGACAGCATGGCGGTAGTGAACCTCGGCTGGCAATTTTCCGGTGACGGCGGACAGGGATACATGCTCGTTTTTATCCGGATCGACGGGAAATGGATCGCGCGCTGGCGCTTTGGGACCTGGGTATCCTAGATCGTATTATAAATACATTCAACGAGGGGCATTTGATCATCCCGGATTCATTGACGGCCTGTTCTGCGCGGCAAGGGATAATAAAAACATGATATTACCCTATTTGCCATCAGAATATGTCCCGGTTTTTCATTTTTTGGTACACGTTTGAGAAATAGGTACCAATATACAGCATATCATTATCGTATCATATCGTATATTATCGTATCATTTTAATTCAAATAATATATTTTGGCTATTTTTATATTTGTATCGCATCATATCATATCGTATATTATCGTATCACAAAAATATTAGAGGTCTGATTTTTCATGGTAAGCGCAATACATACATTCTTGCTTGATCTTGACTGGAAATTGATCAATACACTTTCTTCCATTGACCGTTTCGATGCATCCTGGGCTTCTATAGAGAAAAAAGAAGGATCCAGTCTGTATCAACTGAAACATATTGAAACGGTGAGAAGCGTTGCTGCGTCAACGCGTATCGAAGGTTCGCTGATGTCGGATGATGAGGTCAGGATCTTTCTTGAAAAAGAGACCGATATCACAAAGCTTGATGACCGTGACGCCCAGGAAGTTTTAGGATACTTTGAAACGCTGGATATTATCTGCGATGCATATGATGATATCAATGTTACGGAAAGCGCCATTAAAAATCTTCACAACATTCTTTGCAAATACAGCGAAAAAGATCAATGGCACCGGGGTGATTATAAAAAGCAAAACAATGCCGTGGAAGCCACCCTGCCGGACGGGTCAAAAAAAGTTCTGTTCCAAACGACCGAAGCGGGTATCCCGACAGAAAGCGCCATGCGGGATCTTGTGGAGTGGTATGCAAAAGACCGGGAAACCCATCCTCTTGTCAAATGCGCAATTTTTGTCTATGACTTTGTCAGTATTCATCCCTTTCAGGACGGAAACGGACGAATGAGCCGACTCTTGACAACCCTGTTGCTGCTAAAATCCGGATACAGGTGGATACAATATGTCAGTTTTGAGCATGAGATAGAAAGCAGAAAAAGCGAATATTACCGCGTGTTAAGGACCTGTCAGGCTGATCGTCCGAATGAAAATGTCACCCCCTGGATAGGATTTTTTTTCTCAGCTTTATCAAACATTCAGACACAATTGATGAAAAAACTGCAGCATGAAGGATCCGAATCCGAACTGTCCATCAGGGAAAAATCGATTGTTTCCTACATTGCCGGACATCCCGGATGCAAGTCCGGAAGCATATCGGAGAAACTTGACATCCCCTTGCCCAGTGTCAAAAGATTGCTTGCTGAACTTTATAAAAAGAACATGATCGAGCGCCATGGTACCGGCCCCGGAACACATTATACGGCGAATTAACGATGAACGATGAGATATTAAATTGCTGATTATTGATTTCAAATCACAGATCATTGGTCACATCAAAAATCTACAACATCCAGAAAGAAGATCTTCTCCAACTTGCAACGTTAATGAATATGAAAAAGGCAGATCAGATCATCAAAAAATTGCTAAAGTTATTTCATTATGGAACGATTACGCAGATGCTCTTGGCATAAGCCCTACAAAGCGCGACGAAATTGGTAATGACATCATAATGTAATAAAAAAGGAGAAGAGCACCATGAAGCTAAGCAAAGAGGAGATCAAACATATAGTTGACGAATTAGATTGTGGATTGGAAGTCCATATTGATCTTGACAACAATACAATAAAATCACTGCCGTCCAAAGAGGATATCGAATATTACAAGATGCAAGATGATTGGGGAAAAGATATTGACGAAGTTGGATCCTGGGAAAATTCCATAAAGCTCGAGCCCCTGGCCTCCTGGGAAAAATTTGAGTTTATGAAAGATTTTATTGAAACCTTAAGCGATCATCAAATGCAGGCCCGGCTAGAGGTCGCATTGGAAAAACGCC
>JAGYLW010000131.1 GCA_018400915.1 Fidelibacterota bacterium | reverse complement strand
GATCACCACTGCCAGCAGCAGGTTCATGAGGATCCCCGCAAGCGTGACAAAGATCTTCTGCCAGGTGGGTTTTGCACGGTACTCCCAGGGCCTGGGTTCCGTGCCCTCATAGGATTTGTCCATGCTCTCGTCGATCATGCCGGACATGCGGACATAGCCGCCGAAAGGGATTGCGCCGATCGCATATTCCGTTTCGCCCTTTTTGCGTTTGAAGATCGTCGGAGGGAAACCGAGTGAAAAGGTCTCCACACGGATACCCACCGATTTTGCGGCAAGGAAATGGCCGAGTTCGTGAACAAAGACAAGGATGCTGAGAACAATGATCGTTGCAAGAAGATATACCATGGGGTCCCTTTGTTTTTATGGTATCAATGCGGTGTCGGACAGCAGAGTTCCCGATGCGGAGAGTTTTATCACGTGCAGGGTGGATCCGTATTGGTACGATTCCACCAGCTCGGTGGCGGCGACCAGGAATTCGCCGCTTTCCAGTTCCTGCAGGCCGGCGGGGACACGGGAATTGAACTCCGCCTGCCAGAGCACTTCTCCGTCCGTGTCCGTCTTGCAGAGAAGGCCCTGCGTTTCATCGAAGAGATAGACATAACTCTCGGATCGCGTTGCGGCGTAAATATAATTGCCGTCCGAGCACTCCGCCAGGGCGTTGGGACTTTCCCGCAACGTGTTGCCCACCGCACGCGTCCACTGTGTTTCCCCGTCCGCGGAGATCTTCACCAGATACACCTGCTGGCCGCTGTTGAGGCTCCAGTCCGTATTACTGGTGTCGGTAACATTCAGTTCTCCCGCGAGCAGAAGGGAACCGTCGGAGAGTTCTTCGGCAAAGTGCACCCGGTCATAGCGATCCCCTCCGTAGGTCCTTGTCCAGAGTGTATCCCCGGAAGCATTGAAGCGTACCGCCAGCATATCCGTGGACCAGTACTCACCACGGGCCGTTCCCAGCGCAAGAAAACCGTGATCGGACAGGGGAATACCGCCGCGGATGTATTCGTCGCGCCGCTTGGGAAAGAGCTTGTGCCACAGGGTGTCTCCCGCCGGCGTGAGCTTGAGGCAGGAAAGGCGGTCCGTTTCCTCGTCGTAGTTGTTGCCGAAGAGGAAGATATTCCCGTTCTGCGACGGGATCATGCCGGTGACGTAGTCCCCGATGTTCCAGTCCCGCAGGAGTTCCCCCTGCAGGCTCATTTTCCAGAGGGACCGCATGTAATAGAGGGTGCCCAGATCGCCGTACAAGAGCACGTTCCCGTTCGGCAGGTGAGAAAGCAGATCGATATTGGGACGGTATTCGAATGGATAAGCGTATGTTTCCCGCACATTTCCCGCCGTGTCGATATGGACGAACATCAGGGAATCTTCGTAATCGTAGGTATCGTCGCTGCGCACGGATTTCAGGGCCAGGATGCAATAGCGTCCGTCGCCGGCGGGATAAAATCCGATTGCCTGCGTTTCGGCCTCCGGCATCTCCGCCGGGGGCTGTACGCAGGAGACGGTCAGTGAGAGGAGCAGGAGCAGCGGAATGATGTAAGATAGCGTTTTCATATGTTCACGTGTTTATCAAACGAAAGTAATTAAAAAGCTTCTTTTTTACAACGTTTTCATTATATTACTTTTCACCGTTAACGGGGTTGAATGTGAAAAAGATCTTAATGTACGGGATGATCGGCATCCTGCTGCTGTCACCGCTTTCCGCCGCTCCCGGAACGGTTTCCGGATTTGTCAGCAACCGCAGCGACGGAGAGCCGATCCATTATGCAAATGTATTCCTGGAGGACACTCGCCTGGGCGCGGTCTCCAATGCCGACGGGTACTATATCATTCTTGACGTCCCCGAGGGGACCTATACCCTGGTTGCTTCCGTGATCGGTTACGGGATCGAAAAACGGCAGGTCACCGTAACATCGGGAGCCCGGGTAAGGGAAAGCTTTGAACTGCTTCCCGAGGACATTCAGCTGGAAGAGGTCGTGGTCACGGCCGAACGGGAGAAATTTCGCCAGGAGATCAAGATCTCTTCGATCACGATGGATCAGACGCAGCTGCGTACGGTGCCGGTGCTGGTGGAGGCGGATCTCTTCCGTGCGATCCAGATGCTTCCCAGCGTGAGCACCGGAGGCGATTTCTCCAGTGCCCTTTATGTGCGGGGCGGATCACCGGACCAGAACCTGATCCTGCTGGACGGGATCACCGTCTACAATCCCTATCATTTCGGTGGTATTTTTTCAACCTTCAACACCGACGCCATCAAGGAAGCGGAATTCATTGCGGGCGGTTTTTCCGCGGAATACGGCGGGCGCATGAGTTCCGTACTGGACATTCAGAACCGGGAGGGAAATTCCAGGGAATTTCACGGCAGCGGCAACGTGTCCCTGCTTTCGACGAAACTCCTGTTTGAGGGGCCGGTCCCCCGGGGTTCCTTCATGATATCGGGAAGGCGCACGTATTTCGATGCGATATGGGAAGGCGTGCGTCAGGGGATCGATCTTATAGCCGATGATCCGGTCGGCATCAGTTTTCCGTATTATTTTTACGATCTTCAGGCGAAGGTGAATGTGGATATCAATGAGAAACACCGCACGACCCTCAGCGGATTTTACGGGAATGACGTATTGTGGTATAAAGAGGAAAGCCAGGAAGGGGAACCGGGGGAACCCGGATACGACCTGGAGTATTACGGTTTTGACTGGACCTGGGGAAACAACACCACCAGCCTGAAGCACCGCTGGCTGATCCGCCCCGACCTTATTGCGAAATGCTATGTGGCGCACAGCCGCTTTCATTTTGACGTGGATTTTCTCATCAAGGACGAATTCTATGACGATGAAGATTCCGTGGTGGTGAAGAACAATCAGCAGGTCAAGATCTATGATTACATTGCCGACTGGTCGGAAGGGATCGACATGACCTGGCTCCCGCACAAGGACCACAGCCTGAAATTCGGCGCGTTCCACAAGGATATCGATTTCGATCTCGGCGCCGGTCTGAATGAACTTTCCCTGCTTGACAGCACGAACCGCTCCCGGGAGTGGGGCTTTTACCTGGAAGACAAGTACCGCCCTTCGCCGCTCTTCATTATTCAGCCGGGCATACGTTTTACACGCTATGCGAACACGTCCCGCTGGTATCCGGACCTGCGGATGAAAGCAAAATATCTTGCCACGGAAAATACCGCACTGACCCTTGCGGGAGGAACGGTGCATCAGTTCCTGCAGACAGCCAATTTTGAGAATGAAATGGTGCGTTTTATCGACCTGTGGTTCCCGACGCAAAAAGACCAGGAACCCAGCAAGGCAACCTATTACAATGCCGGCATTGAATACTGGTACAATGACATTCAGTTCACCCTGGAGGGATATTACAAGAAATACGAGCATCTGGTAACCATGGACGAGAATGTCGGAGGAACGGAGCTGCTTTCTTTCGTGGATGCCGAAGGATATTCCTGGGGCATCGAATTCCTGGTGAAGAAAACCTGGGGGGACCTTACCGGCTGGCTGGGATATTCC
>JAGYLW010000130.1 GCA_018400915.1 Fidelibacterota bacterium | reverse complement strand
GATAAGCACGGGATCATACGCTACAAGAAGATCGGATACCGGAAGGATGAGGAGTTTGAGAAGATCATGACCTGGTATATTGATGAGATCAAAGCCGCAGAAGACGTTTAAGCCATGCGGGCCTGCATGTCATCCGCCGACAAAGAGATCAAAGATGTTGCCGAGCATGCTGCTTTTCGCCCGGTAGAATTCCGTGTATTTGCACCGTTCGCAGACCACGGCCGTGAATTTTTTATTCTGCACGTCCAGAAGCTTGCTGAGGCCCCCGCCGGCGGTGCGGATCTCGTCGAGCTCGTACCGGTTGCTGCCGCATTTGGGACAGACAAATTTTAACGCTTTCATCTATACTCCTTATTATTTGCATGAACGGGGAGAATTTAATTTTAAATCGTCAAAAATGTTACTATTTTTTTGAAAGGAGGAAGCATCATGGAAAGGGAAAGGATCAATATTCACAAACTGGTGCTGAAGCCGGGGGATATCTGGGAAAACGAATGGTTCCTGCTGACGGCCGGCGACCTGGAGAAAAACGATTACAACGCCATGACGGTGGCCTGGGGGAGTCTCGGGACAATGTGGAGCACTCCCTTCGCCCAGGTGGTCGTACGGCCCTCCCGCCATACCTACGGATTCATGAACACCTATGACACCTTTACCCTCAGCCATTTCCCGAAAAAGCATCAAAAGGCCCTGTCCTACCTCGGCTCCGTATCGGGCAGGGACGTCCCTGACAAACTTGCCGTTGCGGGGCTTACCCCGCAGCCCGTTCCCGGCGTGCAGGCGCCGGCGTACCGGGAGGCCGACCTTGTCATCGCCTGCAAAAAGATCTACTGGCAGGACATGGACGAAACCCATTTCCTGCAGGACTGGATCCGGGGAAAATACCCCCCGGAAGGCGATTACCACCGCATCTATTTCGGGAAGATCGAACATTGTGAATCGGCATGGTGATCCCCGTGCCGGATAAAAGGAAAAGGCGGAACAATCATGTTCATCACCTTTGAGGGCATCGACGGTTCGGGAAAAAGCGTTCAGGCAAAACGCTGCGCGGATCTGCTTTCCCGGCATTCTCCCGTCCTGTATTGCTTTGATCCCGGGCATACCGCCATCGGGAACGCGGTGCGCGGCATCCTGCTGAACACGGCGCATGCGGAGATGGATCCCCGCACGGAATTGCTGCTTTACGCGGCGGCCCGGAGCCAGCTAGTCACTGAAGAGGTCCTGCCTTTCCTGAACAAGGGCGGCATTGTGATCAGCGACCGGTTTTACGATTCGACGACCGCCTATCAGGGTTACGGAAGGCAGCTGCCCCTGGACCTTATCCGCCGGCTCAATATGACCGGCGCCCATGACCTGGTCCCGGACCTGACCTTCATCATTGATACCGAACTGCATACGGCCTCGGGGCGTGTCGGCCGGGCGGCGGATCCGGACCGCCTGGAAAGCGAATCGCAGGCGTTCAAACAGCGCGTACAGCAGGGATACCGGGCCATCGCGGAAAACGAGCCGGAACGCTGCAAACTCATCGACGGGAACCGGCCGGTGGAGGCCATCCACCGGGAGATACGTTCCTTCCTGGAGGAAAAGCTGAACATTGAAAAATGAAGGTTCCTTTTAAAAAACAAAGAAACAATCACCGTTCTGCGGAATTCAAATTCCGGGATTTGCAGGGCACAGTGAATGTTCGAAGCCGCAAAGGCACAATAAACACAACGATCACATATGGTCGGCATCGAAGGGAGATATTGCACTGAGGAAGAACCGCTCCGGGAAATTCAAGAGCACCGTCGCACGGATCATGGTTGCCGCGATCCTTATTGCCGGACCCGCACTGGCGCAGTTCGGCCAGAATAAGGTGCAGTACAACGTTTTTGACTGGAATTTTATCCAGAGCCAGCATTTTAACATCTATTATAACGGCGACAACAGGACCATCTCGGATTTCTGCGCCGAAAAGGCGGAAGAGGCCTACGCGTCGATCAGCACACTTCTGGACTGGGACCTGAAAAAGCGCTATGCCATCATCGTTTACGACAGTCATAACGATTTTCAGCAGACCAACACGGTGAACCAGTACATGCCGGAAGGTGTCGGGGGCTTTACCGAATTGTTCAAGAACCGTGTGGTGATCCCCTTTGAAGGGTCCTACAGGGATTTCCGGCATGTGATCCATCATGAGCTGATACATGCCTTCATGAACGACCTTTACTACGGAGGCAGCATTCAGTCCCTGATCTCCGGGGCGGTGCGCCTGAACATTCCCCTCTGGCTGGCGGAAGGTTCGGCCGAATATGAATCCTCCCGCTGGGATACGGAGGCGGACATGTTCATGCGGGACTTTACCTACCACAGCCAGTTCGAATCCTACCCGCTGGATGCCCTCACCGGCTATTACGCCTACAAGGGCGGCCAGAGCGTCTTCAAATGCATCCGGGAAGTGTACGGATATCAGAAGCTGACGGAATTCTACACCAAACTGAAGATCTACCACAGTGTCGACAAGGCCATCCAGTACACCTTCAACATGTCCAAAAAAGAATTCACCGAGGTATGGCACCATTACCTGAAAGAACTTTACTGGCCCGAGATCAGTCACAGCGAGGATATCCGGAAGCTGTCCGTCCGCCTGACCGATCACGAGGAAATGCGCAACACGCAGAATATCGCTCCCGCCATCTCTCCCGACGGTGCCAAGATCGCGTTTATGAGCGATAAAAAAGGCTATGCGGATATCTTTCTGATGGACGTCCAGGAAGGCAGCATCATCCGGCAGCTTGTCCGGGGGCAGCGGAAAGCGTCCCTGGAGGAACTGAAATGGCTTGCGCCGGGCATTTCCTGGTCGCCGGACTCCAAAAGCATTGTTTTTGCCGCCAAAAGCGGCAGGCACGACGCACTGGTCATTGTGGACGTGGAAAGCGGGAAACAGCAGTTCTATCACATGGACGAACTGGAAGGGGTTTTTTCCGCCGCCTTCCATCCCCGTGACGGCAATGTGATCGCCTTTTCGGGGCACAACGGTGAGCAAAGCGACATATATATCTACAATGTCGGTACCGACAGTCTTGTCAACCTGACGAAGGACACGCCGGCGGACGAAAATCCCCAGTGGACCCCGGACGGAGCCTCCATCGTCTATGTCCGCGAAAGCCTGAAAAGCGAAGCGGCCCGCACCCCCCGGCATCCCTATCAGCTTGATATCTGGAAGGTGGATGCCGCAAGCGGGGAAAAGACCGCCCTGACCCGGACGGATCATGACGAGAATTATCCCTACGCGGACCCGTTGGGACGAGGGCTGATCTACACCTCGGACAGGAACGGGGTATTCAATATTTATATCGAT
The DNA here is from genome assembly GCA_018400915.1 of Fidelibacterota bacterium. GTDB lineage: Bacteria > Fidelibacterota > Fidelibacteria > Fidelibacterales > Fidelibacteraceae > M50B103. The sequence continues at coordinate 208 of JAGYLW010000130.1, read as the reverse complement.
ACTCCGGAGGAAGATCCCTATCCGGTCACGAATGCCGTGGGTGGCGTTTTCCATCTGAACCTCGACCGTTCGGGCAAGATCCTGATCTTCTGCGCCTTCAAGGACAGGGGCTGGGATATCTTCAGGATGAATCATCCCTTCGAGGCGGAGAAAAAGGAACTGAAGCCGACCCGTTACCGTGAACTTGCCGACCTTTTTCCGGAAGATA